>JAYQGD010000008.1:0-16247 GCA_038140415.1 Rhodospirillaceae bacterium | reverse complement strand
CAACAACAAGTGGATAACGGGCTCGACATTGTCGGCGACGGCGAAGTCCCCAAGGCCGGCTTCTTCGCCTATGTGCGGGAGCGCCTGGACGGGTTCGAGGCCCGGCCCGATGTTAAAGTGCCTTTCTACCAAGCCGAGGTGGACGCTTTCCCGGAGTACTATAAAGAGTATTTCGAACGCGCCATGCTGGGTGGGATGATCGCGCCGGTGGCGCCGTTTTTCTGCACCGGGCCGATCACCTACACCGGCGAAGACATTCTCAAGCGCGATTTGGAAAACCTGAAAGCCGCCTGCGACAAAGCCGGCGGCGTGCGCGCCTTTGTCCCCTCCATCGCGCCCAGCGGCGTCGGCCGGAACGATTACTACAAGACCGATGAGGAGTTCTATAACGCCGTCGGTGAAGCCATGCGAACGGAGTACCTGGCAATCATTGAGGCCGGGTTCGATCTGCAGATCGATGATCCCTACCTGTCCGATAATTTTGGCGAATCCGACATGGATCAGGCGCAGAAAGTCCGCCGCGCCGATATTTTCATTGAGTCTCTGAACAATGCGCTACGCGACATTCCGCCCGAGAGAGTCCGCTACCACACGTGCTATGGCATCAACGAAGGCCCGCGCATCCACGAAGCGTCGCTCAGGGACGTGATTGAACATGTCCTCAGGGTCGACGCGTCGGTCTTTTCGTTCGAGGCCGCCAATCCAAGGCACGAACATGACTACCACGTGTTCGAGGATTACAAACTGAAGGACGGCCAGGCGATCATGCCGGGCGTCATTACCCATGCCAGCAATATCGTGGAGCATCCGGAACTGATCGCCGAATGGCTGGTCCGCTTTGCCGACCTGGTCGGCCGGGACAATGTGATCGCCGGCGCGGACTGCGGCTTTTCATCCCAAGCCTGCTACCACACGGAAGTGCACCCGACCGTGATCTGGGCCAAGTTCCAGGCCATGAACGAAGGGGCGGCGCTGGCCAGCAAGAAACTCTGGGGCTAAGTCACGGAATTAGAAGGACAGAACCGGCGGTCTTGCGGCCTTCCAGGTCCCGATGCGCCTGGGCTGCCTCCTTCAACGGATAGGTTTTGCTGATCTCCACCTTCAGCACGCCTTGGCGCACCAGATCAAATAGCTCGTCACAGGCCGCTTTGGCGTCCGCCGGATCGGCAATGTGGGAACTGAACGCCGGCCGCGACACCCGGAGAGAGCCTTTCTTGGCCAGCAGCAACAAATCCAGAGGGGGCGGATGCCCCGACGCATTGCCGTAATTTACGTTGATCCCGAACGGCCGCAAGCAATCGAGCGACTTCTCAAACGTGTCCTTACCGACCCCGTCGAAAACCGCGTGCACGCCTTCCGGCACGATGTCGCGCACCGCCGCGACAAAGTCCATCTCCCGATAGAGGATTGGATGATCGCAGCCCTGGGCCGCCACTAAATCCGCTTTCTCTTGGGAGCCCACCGTACCCAGCACGGTCGCGCCCAGATGCTTTGACCATTGGGTGAGGATGAGCCCCACACCGCTGGCCGCCGCATGGATCAGGATGGCCTCGCCGGGTGCGGGTTTATGCAGCCGGTTGATCACCAGCGACGCGGTGAGGCCCTTCAGCAAAAGCCCTGCCGCGACGTCTTCGGCAATATCGTCCGGCAGCTTGATCAGGCAGCGTTCCGGGAGAATGCGTTCCTCGGCGTAGGAGCCCGTGTTCTCGTAAAACGGCCCACCGGAGCCCACATAAGCCACCCGGTCCCCAACGGCAACGGCGGTAACACCCTCGCCCACGGCGGAAACCGTGCCCGCGCCTTCGTTGCCCAGGATCATCGGGAACTGCAGAGGATTGGCGATATAGAACCCGCCGCTCCGCACATTCACATCGGAGAAATTCAGCGTGATCGCCGAATGGCGGACCCTGACTTCGCCCGGGCCCGGTTCGGGCATCTCGATCTGTTCCCATTTGAGAACCTCGGGCCCGCCGTTCTCATACATCCTGACCGCGTTGATCATGTCTGTAGACATCTAAGCGGCTTCGGCCAGCCCGCCGGCGGCGCGGTCCTGCTTGATCATGTCGGCGCATTTTTCACCGATCATGATGGACGGCGCGTTGGTATTGCCGCCGACCACCAGCGGCATGATCGACGCATCCGCGACCCGCAACCCCTCCAGCCCGTGCACCCGCAACCGGCTATCCACTACGGCCAGCTCATCGCTGCCCATCTTGCAGGTGCCGACGGGATGGAAAATCGTGCTGCCAAAGTTTCGGACGAAATCCTTCAATCCCTCATCTGTCTGCACGTCCGGGCCCGGCGCGGTTTCCCAGGGCTCGTACTTCTTGAACACATCCGCGTAGATGATGCGGCGGCATTCCTTCAGGCCCTTCACCAGGACATCGAGGTCTTCCTCTTCCGAGAAAAATTGCGGATCAATGACCGGCGGCTCGTTCGGATCAGCCGAGGCCAAAGTGACCGTCCCCCGGCTCTTGGGCCGGAGCAGCACGGCAAACGCGGAATAGCCGTGCCCCACCTCCAACATTTTGGGCGGCGGCACCCGATGGCCGGGGACGAACACCAATTGAATATCGGGCCGGTCGAGGCCGGGTTCGGTCCGCATGAATCCGCCGGATTCAATCAGGTTGGAAGAAAATATACCCTTCCGGGCAAACAGATAGCGGAACGTATCCCAGGCAAAGGACGGCATCTTCGGCCAGGAAAAGCCCCAGGGAATGCGGGATTTGGTGCGCATCAGCGTGCCGATGGCTGCGTGATCCTGCAGGTTCTTCCCCACGCCTTTCAACTCGTGCACCATCTCGATCCCGTGGTCCTTAAGGTCCGTCGGATCGCCGATGCCGGACAGCATCATGATCTTGGGCGACATGATGGCGCCTGCGGAAAGAACAATCTCCCGGCCTGCGGTTAACCGCCGGCCATCGGTCAGCACCACGCCCGTCGCCCGGCCGTTCTCCACTACAATCCGGCTAACCGATGCATTGGTCATCAGGGTAAAGTTGGGCCGTTTCATCGCCGGGCGCACATAGGCCATGCCGGTGGACCAGCGCCGGCCGTTTTTCTGGGTCACTTGGTGAATACCGACCCCGTCCTGGGTGTCGCCGTTAAAATCGTGATTGTGGGGATGCTGCAAGGAGCCTGCTGCCTCGACAAAATCCTGCTCCAACGGGCTCACCACATTGGCGAAAGTCACATTGAGCGGTCCGCCCGTCGCATGGTGCTCGCTATCGCCATACTGCTCATTGTTCTCCGCCTTCAGGAAATAGGGCTTCACGTCGTTCCAGGCCCAACCCTCGTTCCTAAGGCTCGCCCACTCGTCATAGTCCAGCCGGTTGCCCCGCATATAGACCATGGCGTTGATTGACGACGTACCGCCCAGCGTCTTACCGCGCGGCGTGAAGATCGGCCGGCCGGCCATCCCCGGCTGCGGCTTGGTGAAGAAACGCCAGTTCACCTTGGTGTTCATCGGCAAGGTGATCAAACCCATGGGAATATGGATAAACGGATTGCGGTCCGGCGGTCCGGCCTCCAACAGGCAGACCTTCATATCCGCGTCTTCGCTGAGCCGGTTGGCGACCACCGCGCCGCCCGAACCCGCGCCGATCACGATGTAATCGAATGTGGAATCGTCGCTCATGGCTGCCCCCCTCTTCGAACTTATGCCGACGCCTTGATCATGTCCGCGGCTTTCTCGGCGATCATAATGGTCGGCACATTGGTGTTGGAGCCCACCACATCCGGCATTACCGAACAGTCGGCAACACGCAAGTTTTCCACGCCCCGAACTTTCAACTCCGCATCCAGCACGGCGTCCGGATCGGTGCCCATACGGCAGGTACTGGACGGATGATGGGCAGTCTCGCAGTTGCGGCGCAGGAACTCCTCGATCTCCGCATCGGTTTTCACGTCCGGACCGGGCCGCACTTCGTCCTTAATCACACTGGCCATGGGATCGCTTGCGAAAATCTCCCGCACCGCCTTCACCCCGTCCCGAAGCACATGCAGGTCATGGGGGTCATCGAACAGGTTCCAGAACATCCTGGGCGGGTCCGCCGGATTGTTGGAGCGCAGTGTCACCTTGCCCTTGCTGCGCGGATGCAACAGCGCGATCCGGCTGGAATAGCGATGCCCGATGGGCTTCTTCACACCGGGGAACCACATATTGGCGTCCGGCGAGACCGGGCTCACCAACAGCTCAATATCCGGGCGTTCGCTTTCCGCCTGGGTGCGGATAAAGCACGCCGCCTGCAGGGGCAGACTCGCGGCCCGGCCGGTCTTGAACATAATCCAGCGGGTCACCGCGCGGGCCATCCGGTCGAACCGCATCCACGGATCAAACGACACCGGCTGGCTGCAGTTGAAAATAGCGAACGTGTTCACATGTTCCTGGAGATTCCGGCCGACGCTGGGGCTATCCACCAGGACATCCACGCCCGCCTCTTTCAGCTCATCCGCCGGGCCGATGCCGGAGAGTAGCAGCAGTTGCGGCGAATTATAGGTACCGCCGGACAAGATCACCTCACCCGACGCACGGGCGGTTTTCACCTGGCCGTGCTGGCTGTATTCCACGCCAATGGCCTTGTTGCCCTCGAACAGCACCCGATGGGTCAGGGCATGGGTTTCCACGGTCAGGTTGGGCCGCGCCATGGCCGGACGCAGGAACGTATACGCTGTCGACGACCGACGTCCGTCGCCGATGGTGAAATCCGGCTCGGCAATGCCCTCGGGCTCGGCGCCGTTATAGTCCTTACTCTTGGGGAATCCGGCCTTCTCGCCGGCTTCGGAAAACAGCTCGTACAGCGGCGTTTTGATGTAGGACGGCGAGGTCTTTAACAGCCCGTCGCCGTTATGATGTTCATCCGAACCGCGCCAGCTTCCTTCTGATTTCTTGAAGTACGGTAAGACGTCTTCGTAGCCCCAGCCGGTCAGGCCCATCTGCCGCCACTGGTCGTAATCCATGGGGTGCCCGCGCGCATAAATCATCGCGTTGATCGACGACGTGCCGCCGAGAATTTTGCCTCTCGGAAACGGTATCTGCCGGCCATAGCAATGAGGTTCCGGCTCGGTCTTGAAATCCCAGCTTAATTGTTTGCGCTGGGACACCGGCCGCATGGCGATGGGCATATGGATCCAGAGATAGCTGTCCTTGCCGCCGGCCTCCAGCAGCAGAACTTTGCGGCCGGGGTCTTCGCTCAGCCGATTGGCGAGCACACAGCCCGCCGAACCCGCACCGACCACAATGTAATCAAATTCCGCCATCGTCTCCCCCGTTTCCCCTCAGGCGGCGTCACTGACCGCCTTGATAATTTCTTCGAACGCATTGTCCGCCAGCGCCCGGATTTCCTCCGGCGTCCGGTCCTGGATCGGATGCGGCACAAACACCACCGCCGGATCGTAGCTCAGATACTTGTTCTGGATGTGCGCCGCGTCGACAAATTCCGTGGTGGCAATCCCGACGGAAACCACCCCCAGCCCTTCCAGTCCTTTGACATCATGCATACAGCACGACGTGCAGGAGCCTCAATCCGCCAAGGCCTCGATGGCGACCTGACATTCCTCCGCGATCCGGGAACGCAGCTCCGGCGCGGCGACCCGGGAAAATCGCTCTTTCTTGTAGCGATTGACGCTGATCCCTTTCTCGCCCAGCAGCTCCTCAATCCGGTCGAGAAATTCATCGCCGCGGGGTTTGTTGATATCGAGAAGCCCCACCGTCAGCCCGTCCAGCTTTCCGGGCCGGTCAATTTTCGGCTTTTTCTCCGGCGAGATTTCAGAGGTGGGATCGAGAAGAATTTGATCTGGGCTCATGGCGTAATCTCCTTGGTCACGGGCATCATTCCGGCGCTGCCGATGCCGGAAATGATGGCGGAATATTTGCCGGCCGCGCCGCCCGCGCGAATCATGTTTAATTTACCGGTGCGAAATTTGGGGAGCAAGCGGTCCGGATCGGCGCGCTCTTCCTCGGTCAGGCCGCCCCAGCCGCTCCGGCCCGGCACCACATCGCCGACCCGGATTTTCAGCCGTTCGTCCAAATAAGCCAGCACCTGCTGCTTGGACCAACCAGCGTTGTAGAACACCTGTTGGTGTTCGCCGCCGATCACCAGGAAGGCGCCGACCTCATTCACCTGCCAGCGGTTATAGGTCGCCAGCAAGCTGTTGATATAGGTCTGGCACAGGTCTTCCGGCTCTCGGGATATATGATCGATGATCGGCGTGACGCCGTCGCCGGGAAACAGCGTCACCGTGGAGGCGTCCCGGGAGAATCCCTGATCCTCCGCATAGGTCGTCCACTGAGGGTCGGTGTCGTCCTCGGCAAAGCAGAAACTGTATTTACCGGGATTGCCGAACACCGCCCGGTCGATCTCGCCGGGAATGCCGCCGCCCACATTGCGGACCAGCAACTGCAGGGTCCGGCCGATGGCCGCATGGGCCCGGTTCCCTTGGCCAAACACGTTCTTTTTCTTGTTCATGCCGATCTTGTCGGCGACGGGGCCGTTGACCATCACCACCGGACCGACGGCGTTTGTCGTCGCCAGATTGCCGTGGAGATTGAATTCCTGGATCAGGGACGCCTCCACCATGGTGATCACCACGGGCATATATTCGGGCAGACACCCGGCCATCACCGCGTTGATGGCGATCTTCTCCACCGTGCAGGGCATGAAGTTGGGCGGCAGCAGGCCGATCTCTTCATCCGGGGCGCGGTTGGTGCCGTCCAGCATGTGCAGTACCCGCTCCTCCGTCGGTGGAGTGACCGGCATGCCGTCGGTCCAGCCCCGCTCATAACAGGCCTCTACCGGATCGGCGTCCTGCGGGATGACCACCTTGCGCGCCGAGAGCCCGGTGTTCCCGTAGCGCGCCTTCAATCGATACTCGGCCCCCGGCTCTTCGGTAAGGGAGCCACACCCAGGCCGGTTTTCCGGCAAGCCCTCGCCCAAATCAGAGACGCCCGTCAGCGCCCGCCATTCCCCCTGGTTCCAGCCGATGGCGCGCTCCACCTCCTTACCGCCCTTGAGGCGGATCAGCGTGGGCACGATGTTAATGCCCAGGTGATAAGAGGTCTCCAATTCCCGGTCGTCGTTCACACCGTCCATGCCGTCGGGAAAGGCAGGATCATCCTGGCTGTAAATCGTAATCCCGTCCGCCGCCAACGCTTCCAGCGCAGGCACAATGGTCGTGCAGGTCGGACAATCCCGTTTGACGACGACGACCAGACCGTCTTTTGGCAACGCGCTGCTCATTGGGTTTCGGCGCGCATGTGCTCGCCCTCCAGATTATGTTTAAGCCGAGTGCGTAAGGCCGCCAGGTCGATCTGATGCACACTGCCGCCACCGGCCAAATCCAGGGCGTGCGCGGCCGCCGCGCCCATGGCGATACAGGGTCCCATCACCCGCACGCTGGAAAGCGCGGCCACGTCCGCATCGATGCACCTGCCTGCCGCCACCAGATTATCCGCGTCCTTGGGCGTGAGGCTCCGCAACGGCACGTAATGCACATGCCCGTCCTCGAAATTCTCCCAATAGATATGCTGGGGCTTGTCGTGGATTTCGATCCCCCAGGCGGTGCGCGCGATAGCGTCGTCAAACGCCGTCCCGGCACGCACATCGTCCACGGTCAGGTGATAGGCCCCGTTGATCCAGCGGGTTTGGCGGATTCCCGGCAGGCCATAGGCCCGCACCCGGACGTCCTTGAACGCCTTGGGGAACTCCGCTTTCAGAAACCTCACCGCATTGTCGGCCTGGGCCTTGCCTTCAAGACCGATACGCGACGCCGCCAAGGGCTCCAACGGGGTTTCGATATGGGTCATGTTGAGCCCGACCGTGCCCCGGCCTTCAAAGAAAAACGCCAGCCCGTCTTCCCGCACTACGCCGTAGTCTTTGGCTTTTTCCACCAGGCGCTCACCGATTTCTTCCCGGCTGGGTGCCTGCGCCTCGTCTACCCCTTCCAGAACGATCATCTGGGTCCCGTAGATCGGCCCGTCCGCCGGTTCCCGGCAGGGCAGGCCCGCCTGCCACGCCAGGACCGCGTCACCGGTGGCGTCAACAAAACCGCCTGCTTCCACGGTCACATCGCCATAGCGGGTCGCCAGCTCCAACCGCGTGAGCCGGCGGCCGTCGGTCTTCACTTCGCGGATGACGGCGCCGACGATGATCTCCACCCCGGCGGCGCGTATTTTTTCCTCCATCCAGCGGGACAGCGCGATTTCATCATAGAAGACCGTCGTCCAGCCGGGACCGATCCGGTAGAACAGGTCCCCCGTCTCGCCCAGCTTATCCAGGATTTCATCGGCGATCCCGTGGGTGAACTGATAGCGCTTGGTGCCGTGGGCAAACAGGCCGCAGAAGGTCCCGATGATCGAATTCACCGCCTGTCCGCCCAATGCCGGCAAACCATCAACCAGCACCACCTTGCGGCCCAGGCGCGCCGCCTCAAGTGCCGCCGAGATACCGGAAATACCGGCGCCGGCAACACAGATGTCGGCCTCAACGGACCAGGTTTGAGGTTTCGACGGCTTGGTTTTCGTGACAGTTGCCGTCGGGATGACAGCGCCGCCGCTCATCAGTTGGCGTAGCCCATGCGTTCAACCAGGAACAACGCCATGGCGGGGAAGAACAACAAGAGGAACAGCCGGGTAAAGTCGGCAAACATGAACGGGATAACGCCTTTATAGATTTCCACCAGGCTGATGTCCTTCACCATATTGTTGATGATGAAGCAGATAATCCCGATCGGCGGCGAGATCAGCCCGATTTCCACGGTCATCACGATGAAGACGCCGAACCAGATCGGATCAAAGCCCAGTTCCACCACAACCGGGAAGAAGATCGGAATGGTCAGCAGCACCACGGCCAAACCATCCACGAACATGCCGGCCAGGATGTAAAAGGCCATGATCATCATCATGATGGTCATGGGCGAGAAATTCAGACCGGTCAGGAACGCGCCGATGTCCTGCGGCGCCTGGGTGACCGCCAGGAAATACTGGAATAGGAACGCCGCAATCAGGATGAAGAAAATGGCGGCTGACGTGCGCAGGCTCTCCACCATGGCGTCGATCAGCACCTGCCAGGTAAGCCTTTTGCGGGCCACACCAATCACCAGTGCGCCCAGAACGCCCAGGCCGGCCGCCTCGGTCACCGTGACGAAGCCGCCATAGATACCGCCGATCACCAGAACGAACAAAACGATGGTCGCCCAGACATCGCGGAGCGCTTCCCAACGCTCTTTCCGGCTGGCTTTCTCATTTCTCGGCAGCCACTCTTTCTTGTAGCGATAGAGTACCTGGATGACGATGCAGTAGAGGACCACGGACACGATGCCCGGAATAATGCCGGCAATGAACAGCGTCGCCACATCCTGTTCGGTGATAATGGCGTAGAGAATAAACATCACCGATGGCGGGATCATGATCCCCAACGTGCCGCCGGCGGCGATCACGCCCGCTGACAAGCCGGGATCGTACCCGACCCGGCGCATTTCCGGCAGGGCCACATGGGTCATGGTGGCCGCCGTCGCGACCGATGAGCCGTTAATCGCGGCAAATCCGCCGCAGGCCAGCACCGTCGCCATGGCCATGCCGCCCGGATAGTGCCCGAGCCAGGCGTTAGCCGCGCGGAACAGTTCCCTGCTCATCCCGCCGGCGCTGACCAGCACGCCCATCATGATGAACATGGGCACGACGCTGAAATTAAAGTTGGTGACCGTGCGGATCGGCGAGTCGATCAGAATGCCCAGCGCCGCATCGATATCCGTCAGATAGCCGAAGCCGATCACCGCCACGGCGCCGAGACCGATGGCGATGGGCACCCGCATCAGCATCAAAACGAGGACAGCTGAGCAGCCTATGACGGCGACGAGTTGTTCTTCAGACATGGCTTAAATCGTCCCGTCCGGCACCTCGGGCTTTGCCCGGTAGGGTTTGGAAACTACCTGCCACCAGCGGATGCCGGCCATGATCAGCGCGGCTTGGATGCCGACGGAGGCCAGGACATAGCCAGTCCACAATGGCACCCCGAGATCGTTGGAAATTTCGCCGGCCTCATAAATATCAAAAACCTTGAAGGTAATCGCATAGCCGAACACGGCCATAAACAGCAGGTTCAGCGTATAGCCGAACACATCGCAGAAGCGCTTCACCTTGGAATGAGAGAACTCATACATAATGTCGACGGTGATATGCCGGTCGGCATAGGTCGCCGTCGCAATCCCCCAACAGATAGCGATGCCCTGCATCATCTGACCGACCACAAATTGATCCGGAATGTGCGTGGAGAACCCGTACCGCAGGATCGCTTCGCTAAACGTGATCAACGCCAGAAAACCGATCGCGTAGCCCGCGATCTTTTCAATCGTTGCAATGATTTTTTCCATCGGGGATCTATTCAGAAATAGTTAAACCGCCCGGCAGTGATGAACACCACCGGGCGGTAGAACTTTTTTAGGCCTAGAACAAAACGCCTTCTTTTTTCAGTTCGGCGTGCAGTTCGCTCAGAACCGTATCCGGGTTCTGACCGGCCTTCTTCACCGACTCCTGCCACTGGGCGACCACCGGCTCGGCGGCTTTCCGCCAGAGCTTCAGCTGATCAGCCGAAGGCTTAGTCCAGGTCACGCTCTTCAGCTTGCGGGCATTTTCCTGGTCCTTCTGGTCCGCATGGTACCAGTAGCTGTAGGTCTTGGCCGACCATTCCGGCGTGCAATGAGCGTCAATGATCTTGCGATTCGCTGCGCTCATGCCGTCATAGGTCTTCTGGCTGAAACCGTGGGTGAAGGTGGAGACGTAGAGCGGCACATCCAGCGTATACTTAATGACCGTCTTAAACTTGAAGACGCCTTCCAAGCCGCCCATGGTCACCGTGATGCCGTCGGTGATGCCCTTTTGCAGGGTATCCTTGGCCTCCATGATCGGCACCTGGACCGGGTTGCCGCCCAGCGCCGTCACGAAACGGGACATGGTCTGGTTGGCGGACCGGATATTCAGGCCCTTCACGTCATCCGGCACGGAGACCTGTTTCTTCGTGGTGTGGATGGTGCCCTTATCGTGGGTAAAGACATGACAGACGTAATGGTCTTTCATTTCCGCTTTCGCATATTTCCGGTACCAGCGGGTCAGCGCCTTCGCGGCGTTCAGACTATCGACGATGGTAAACGGCAGATCGGACGCGCCGAGGATCGGGAAACGGCCCGGTGTATAACCAGGGTTGATCAGTCCGATATCGGCGATACCGCGACGGACCATATCATAGTGGTCGCGGCCGGAACCCAATTGGCTGGACGCAAACAGGGTGGTTTTGATCTCGCCATTGGACGCTTTGGACATTGACGCCGCCCAGTCCTTGTAACCGGGGGTCAGTTTGTGGGGCGGCGGCACCCAGTAGCTGAGTTTCAGTTTAACGGATTCCGCGTGAGCGGCACCGGCCATCGCCATCGCGGCAATGCCAGTTACGGCTAGAATACGTGCTTTCATGTCATCCTCCCTGGATTGATTGATCATTGATAGTACTACACTAGTGTAGGGAATCCATCGAAATCAACAGGTCCGGTGGAATTACAATTCATTCCACACCGTGTGCAGGTTTAATTTCGGGATAAAATTGTGGCGGAATTACGCCCGGGTAAATGCACTAGGATTTCGGCACCAGAGACGGCCGGTTGTTCAGCATTTCCCGGTCATAGCCGGTGATTTTCTTGTACTTCTCGCCGATTTCGTCGATCTCGGCTTGCGAAATCACATCGTGGATTTTCGCCACCGGTTCCGGCGCGCGATCGGCCACGATCTCCAACAGGTAATCGGGCCCCTCCCCCCGGTTGGCTTCGACCACCTTAGCGGTCACCGGCAGACGCTCCGCCTCATAGGCCTTCAACGCCGCCAGTGGGTCATCCATTTTGACCATCAAGCCTGCCAGGGTGCGGGCGTCCAAAATCGCTTGGCCCGCGCCGTTAGCGCCGATGGAATACATAGGATGAGCGGAGTCACCCAGCAGAGTCACCCGATCAAAGGTCCAACGATCTACCGGATCCCGGTCGACCATCGGATATTCCATGACGCGCTCGGCATTCCGGATCATCTGCGGCACGTCCAGCCAGTCGAAGGTCCAACTGTCATAAAAATGCGCGAACTCTTCCAGCTTGCCGGGCCGGTTCCAGTCATTGTTGTGGTACGCATCGGTCCGCACTTCGGCGACCCAGTTGATCAGGACATCGCCGTTTTCGTCGGGCTGGGTCACCGGATAGATGACCATCTTGCCCGACTTCAGCGTGCCGGCCAGCAGCATGGTCCGGCCGCCGAAATAGGGTTTCTGTTTCGACACGCCCCGCCACAAGTTAATGCCGCCGTAAATCGGCGCGCCCTCGTCCGGGTAATATTTGCGCCGGATGGTGGAATGAATGCCGTCGGCGGCGATCACGATGTCGGCGGATTTCGTCTCCAGGGATTTACCGGTGGCCGGGTCCTGGAAATACACTTGCACCTTATCCCCGGTTTGATCCAGATCGACCGCCGCGTGACCGGTGCTCACACAATCCGGTCCCAGCCTGTCCTGCACCGCCTCATAGAGAAGCATTTGCAGATGCCCCCGATGGATCGAAAACTGCGGCCAGTTGTAACCGGCTCCCCGGCCGCGTGGCTCGCGCTGTATCTCCAAGCCGTACTGCGTGTAGAACCGGAGCTCTTCCAGCTCGACGCCGGTCGCCTCAAGCCGGTTCAGCAGGCCCAGTTCCGTCAGTTCCCGTACGGCATGGGGAAGCAGGTTTATGCCGACGCCCAGAGGCTTTATCTCTTTGGTGGACTCATAGACTTTCGGGCTCAGACCGATGTCATGGAAGGCCAAAGCGGCGGCCAAGCCGCCGATCCCACCGCCGATAATCAGAATGTCGGGCTTGGTCTTCATCTATTACTGATGCCAGAACGCCAACTGCTGTTCGGCATAGCGTGCGCCGGCGGCCACACCCAAAGGATAGGCCTCGTCCAATGTGGCGACGTCTTCAGCGCTCAGATTGATCTCTAGTGATTTGAGGTTCTCTTCCAGATGGCCCCGCGACTTGCAGCCGGGGAACGGCACAATCGGTCCGCCCTTGGCCAACACCCAGGCCAGCGCCAATTGCGGCAGTGTCGCCCCATGGTCCGCGGCCAACTCCCGCATCACGGACATCAATTCCAGGTTGGTCTTCAATGTATCGTCCTGGAAGCGGGCGTATTTTTGCCGGGAATCGCCGTCGCCCCAATTGCCGGGTGTCAGCTCCCCGGTCAAAAGCCCTCGGGTGAACGGCGCATAGCCCATGATCCCCATCCCCAGTTCTTCACAGACAGCGATGTGCCGCTCCTCCGCATCCCGGGACAGCAGCGAATATTCCATCTGCAGTGAGACCAGCGGATGCACAGCCGCCGCGCGCCGGATAAACGTGGGGCCGGCCTCAGACAGGCCGAAGTGTTTGATCTTGCCCTCGTCCTTGAGGCGGATCATCTCGCCGATAGTATCCTCGATGGGCACATCCGGGTCGGGCCGGGACGGACACCAGATATCGATCACATCGAACCCGAACCGCTGCAGGCTTTCTTCGCAGTCCTGCCGCACCGTTTCCCGATCGGCGGTGATGCCCAGCGTGTTGCCGGCGGCGTCGCGCTTCACGCCGAACTTTGAATGGACGATGACCTGATCCCGCTTGCCCTTGAGCGCCTTGCCGAGCAGTTCCTGATTGTGGCCGGAGCCATAGCTGACCGAGGTATCCAGAAAATTGACGCCGAGCTCGATCGCGCGGTGAATGGTGGCGACGGATTCTACGTCATCGGCCTCGCCGTAGAGACCGGACATGCTCATGCACCCCAACCCGATGGGGGACACCATAAGCCCTGATTTTCCGAATTCCCGCTTTTCCATAAGCGAAGGCTACCCCTGTCACCGGGCGGGAACAATACAGAATGAAAAGAGAGGACTTAGTCGAACAGGCTGTCGACGGCGCTCTGATCCATACCGCCGGCGTCTTCGGCAGCAGCCGCAGCGGCAGCGGCGGGCGCGGCCTCGGCTGCTTTCGGCATCTCCGCCGGCGCTTCCTCAAGCTCGCCGTTCTTACGCCGGTCCTTGCCGTTGTACCTGCTGGCGTTATTCCGCCGGCGGTCAGGGCCGAAATAGTGCCCTGCCTTCACAAAGGGCCGGGGCTCCATAATGATTTTACGGATGCGGGAATAGAGCGATGTCGCCGAAATCGGCTTGGCGAGATATTCGGTCACCCCTGCGTCCCGGGATTCAAGAATCCGGTTCATTTCCGTGTGACCCGACAGCATGATGATCGGGATATAGGGATTGGGACTGTCGCTGCCGGTCCGCACCAGCCGGACGAAATCCAGGCCGTCCAGCGGCTGCATGTTAAAATCTGTAATGATGATGTCGGCTTCGAAATGCTTAAGCTCCGAGAACGCCTCGGCGGCATCGTTGGCTTCCCGCACGTTCCGCGAGCCAAGCGCATGAATCAGGCTTTTGACCATCATGGTCATGTGCTTGTTGTCATCGACAACAAGGAAATTCAATCGCTCGATATTATATTCTTCAGCCATTTCAGGGCCTCAGTTAACTCCAACATCACTCATCAACGGAGCGCAAAACCGATATCCCGGTCTCTTGGGTATTTGGGAACTCAGAATAGATTTGCCAATGTTTATTTTCACCGGAATTAAAAAAAATCCAATCTGTTTAAGTTCTTAAGGGAAATTACGTAGGGTCTGTTCGGCTAAATCCAGGGATTTTCCGGATACCCGGAGAAGGTGCGGGATTTCGGCACCCAAAGAAATAAAACCTTACTCAAAAATAACCGTCTCGGAACACCCGAATCGGACCAATGGCGCTGGAAATCCGCTGAAACCTCGTTGTCGTTTTGTTGCTATAGCCCGTTTCCTGCCGTAGTCTTTAGGCGGAACAAAGGATTAATGCAAACTTGTTTAAAACAGGTATTTCCACAGGGAGATGAAACCAATGAAGACCATGAAAATTATCGGCGCCGCAGGGGCGGTTGCCGCCGTGTTCGCCCTTTCGGCCCCAACCACGGCCGAAGCGCAATCCGTCGCCGACTTCTATAAAGGCCGGGACGTGTCCTTGATCATCGGCTACGGCGCCGGCGGCGGTTATGACACCTATGCCCGCCTGTTGGCCCGCCACATGGGCCGGCACATTCCGGGCAATCCCAATGTGGTGCCGAAGAACATGCCGGGCGCCGGCGCGCTGAAGGCCGCGAACTTCATCGCGACCTCCACGCCGAAGGACGGTAGCCACCTGGGTGTCTTCGCCTCCTCCACCGCCATGGATCCGCTGTTCGCCGTCAAAAAGTCAAAAGCCAAGTTCAAGCCGAACGAGTTCACCTGGATCGGCAACATGAACCAGGAAACCTTCAGCTGCGGCGTCTGGAAAAGTTCCAAGGCTCAGACCTTCGACGACATGATAAAGATCAAGGAGTTCAAGTTCGGCTCGACCGGCCCGGCTGCGATCACCAGCCAGCATCCGCGGGTGTTCAACAACCTCGCCGGCGCCAACATCAAGATCGTTTACGGCTACAAAGGCACCAAGGGCATCAACCTGGCCATGCGTCAGGGCGAAGTCTTCGGCAGCTGCGGCTTGGCCAAATCCACCATCCAGTCCCGCTGGTATAAGGACATCGAAAAGGGCGATCTGAAGATCATCGTCCAACTGGGCCGGAATAAAGACCCGTTCTTCGGCGACGCCGCTCATATCTTTGACTATGCCAAAGACGACGATGCACGCGCAGCCATGGGCGCCATCTTCGGCCGCGATGAACTGGGCCGGCCTGTCGCCGCCGCGCCGGGCATTCCGGCTGATCGCGCCGCCGCGCTCCGCAAGGCGTTCGTGGACACGATGAAGGATCCGGTGTTCCTGGCCGACGCCAAGAAAACCCGGACCACCATCAACTTCCACTCCGGTGAAGAAGTGGACGCAATCGTCGCCAAGTTCATGTCCATCAAACCGAAGGCGTTGGAACTGGCGAAGCAAGCGATCGCCCGTTAATTCGGAAAACGTTCTGCTTTATGGATTTAGGGAGGCGTCTGAAATAAAGGCGCCTCCCTTGCCATAGCGAAAGAACTTGATCTAAAGCGATAGAGTTTATGGACGCCCAAATGCTCGACATGGCGGTGAAGGCCGCCGTTATCATGAGCGATCCCACACGGCTGGGATTCCTCTCCCTGGGCGTTTTGTTCGGCCTGGTGGTCGGCGTCATTCCCGGACTGGGCGGCTTGGTCGGTCTCTCGC
>JAYQGD010000007.1:613-16579 GCA_038140415.1 Rhodospirillaceae bacterium | reverse complement strand
GCCGGACGAAGACCAACGCTTTACCGACCGGATTGCATCGAAGCTGACAAGCGGCAAGGTGATCGGCGCCTGGGGCGTGGATTACGGCGACGGCGCGCTGGTGGCGTACGCGGCGGAAAAGGTGATCCTGTGCACCGGCGGGGGCAGCGGGCTGTTTTATGTCAACGACAATCCACCCCAGGTGACCGGCGACGGCTACGTGCTGGGCTTTAGGGCCGGTGCGCCGCTGCTGGGGATCGAGATGATCGACTTTCAGGCCATGTGCTGCTCCCCGGAGGAACTGTTCGGCTTCGCGCCGCACCCGACCGGCTTCATCAATGCGGGCGCGGTGTTCCGCAATCAGGACGGCGAGGAGTTCTTGAAGCGCTATTATCCGGACACGGCGGAGCACAGCACCCGCTCCGAGGTCATCCTCGCCATGGCGCGGGAAATTCACGCGGGCCGGGCCGGGCTCACCGGCGGTATCTTCATGGACGCGACCCAGGTGGCGGTGGAGACCATTCAGAAGGCAATCCCGCATGTCTATAAGACCTGCCTGCATCGCGGTATCGACATCACCGAGACACCGCTGGAGGTGGCGCCCGGCAGTCATACCTGGCTCGGCGGCTTGCGGATCGACTCGGACGGCAAGACGCCCGTGGACGGGCTGTGGGCGGCGGGCGAAACCGCCGGCGGTATTCACGGCGGCAACCGGATCGGCGGCTCCGCGCTCTCTGCCTCCCTGGTTTATGGCCGGCGGGCGGGCCGGGCGGCCTCCAAGTCTTTGTCCGGGGATCAATCGCCCGTGGATATCCCGGCGGACGCGGCGGACTGGCTGGCCGAGATGATGGCCAGGGAGTCAGGCCCGCTGCAATCGGAGGTGCGGCTGAACTGTCGGATGCTGGCGCACGAGAAACTGGGGCCGCTCCGGACGGAAGAGGGGTGCAACGAAGCGCTCGCCGAATATGCCCGGATCGAGGCCGAGGACATGCCCGCCATGCGTCTGGCCGAAGAGGCACGGGGCTCGGCCAAGGTGCTGGGCCAGGAACTGGAAAGCGCGCTCAGCGTGCGCAATCTGTCCCTACTGGGCCGGTTGCTGGCGACGGCGGCGGTCAATCGCACCGAAAGCCGGGGGGCGCACTACCGGCTGGATTATCCCGACACCGATGACGCCAACTGGCGCGCGGTCACCCGGCTGGAACGGGACAGCGACGGCGGGATCGTATTTGAGACAGATGGGGTATGACCTTTCCACCCTCCCCCGTGCGTCCCGCACGACCCCTCCCATCAAGGGAGGGGTGACTCCTCGGTAATCCCCCCTCCCCTTGTGGGAGGGGGTCCGGGGGTGGGGGTAAGCTTTGTTGCCCCGGTTTTCCACGCCCTCCCAATCTTTGTGTACTTTGGTGGGCCCGCTTGTTAAGCATACGCCGATTTAACTGAAAGAAAGAACGCCATGACATCCCCCATTGTTTCCGCCGATTGGCTGGCCGACCGGCTGCTGGACCCCACGATTAAGGTGATCGAAGTCTCCGCCAAAAAAGGCGAGGAGGCGGCCTATGCCGAGTCCCACATTCCCGGCGCGATCAATTTCTTCTGGAAGGACCTGTGTTGGCACGACACGGACCGGCAATTTGTGTCGCCGGAGGAACTGGCCAAGCGTCTGGGCGCGGTGGGAATTTCCGAAAAAGACCGGGTGGTGCTCTACGGCGAGCCGGTGCAGTACGGCACCTATGCCTATTGGGCGCTGACGATGGCGGGCCATCCGGAATTATACTTGCTGGACGGCAGCCGGGTGAAATGGATCAATGACGGCAAGCCCCTGACCGATCAGGTCCCGGAAGTGGAGGCGGTAGACTACGCGCCCCAACCGGCCGACGAGTCCATGCGGTTGGGCCGGGAAAACGTTCGGGAGCATCTGGGCGAAGCGGGCCGATTCCTCCTGGATGTGCGCAGCCCGGAAGAGTATTCCGGCGAGCGGGTGATGGAGTACGGGCAGTTCGACCACGGCGCGGAGCGGGGTGGCCGCATCCCCGGCGCGAAGCACCTGTTCTTCAAGGAGCTGCTGAACGAGGACGACACATTCAAGTCAGCGGATGAGATCAAAGAACGCCTGGGCTCCGTCGGCTGCGAGCCCGATAAGTTCGATGAGGTGGTGTGCTACTGCCGCCTGTCTCACCGGGCGACCTTCGCCTGGACCGCGATGACCTACATCCTCGGTCATGAGAATGTGGTTATCTATGACGGTTCCTGGACCGAATGGGGCTCGATCGTCGGTTTTCCGGTGGAAAGATAAAATCACCCCTCCCTTGATGGGAGGGGTCGCGCAGAAGCGCGGGGGAGGGTGTTCCTATCCTGCCCCCTCCTTTCCAGCGTCGCCCCCGACCCGCGTAGCGGTTGTCGGGGGTCCATAAGGCGGGTCCCATGGTCCCCCGAGACTTGGCTATCGCCAACTCGGGGGTGACGCAAAAATTTAGTGGGATGACGGGCCGCTAAATCACCCAAAACAGTCTTGCGTCGTAGGGGCTGCCGCTGAGCGGGAGAATGTCCGCGCGGAAGGACATCACGTGCGCCAGGGACAGGTGCCGGGCGCGGCTCTCCGCGTCTCGCCAGACCTCCCACAGGGTCATGTGGTTGCTTTTGCCGATCTGGGCATAACCCCCGGCGGCCAGGCACCCGGTCTCGCCGGTCATCTTTGCCGCATGGCCCTCCACGTGCCGGTGGCCGGCGTCTTCGTTCACCGGCACCACATCCACATGGGTGATCACGTGAATGGCGTCCGTGTCGTCCAAGACCGGCTCGGCCTCGTGCAGCGCGAAATGCCGGCGGATATCCATGGGCGCAACCAGCACACTATCCATTTCATGCAATAGGGATTTGGCGGGCCCGGCGGTCCAAAACCCGTCGAGGGTTTCCATATCTTCCCAGGCTTGCGCCAGCGCGAACTCGCCGGGCCGGCTGATCGATTGCAGCGCCGCCGCGTAGTGACAGCCCTCGGCCTCTTGCGCCAGGGTCCCGAACTCGATCAGACAATCAGCGGCGTCGTCCTGGCCGGCGGGCGCGGTCTCCACATAGGCGAACAGATAAACCGCGCCGTCCATGGATTACATCTTCGCCAGGATATCGAACATCTCGTCGCCCAGTTCGGCCCGCGCTTCCGCATAGATGGGCTCGACCGCCTCGGCGAAGGTCCGGCGCTGAGCGTCGTTAAGCTCGGTCACCGTGCAGCCCTCGTCCCGGATGGCCTGTAATGCGATGTCTTCTTCCTCGACGGCCAGATCCCGCTGGTGAGCGATAGCCTCAATCGCGGCCGCCTGAAACGCTTCGGCGATATCGTCGGGCAGGGCCTCAAACGTGGGCCGGTGACAAAAGAGCCCGCGGGACAGATAGAAGTGAGAGCTGATGGTGTGGAACTTGTGATACTTATGCACCCCGTAGGTGACCGTATTGGCAAACGGGTTTTCCTGGGCGTCGATGGTGCCGTTGACCACCCGTTCGATGGCCTCAGTCAGATCAATCCGCCACGGCTCCGCACCCAAGAGCTCAAACGTTCTCGCATGCACTTTGCTGGGGAGAACCCGCATGGACATGTCTTTCAGGTCCGCCGGCGTCTCGATGGGGCGCAGCCTGTTGGACATATGCCGGAACCCGTTCTCGAAAAAGCCGAGCATCTTGTAGTTGGGCACCCGTTTCTCGATACACTTGATCAGGTGTTGGCCGAGCGCGCCGTCGGTGGCGGCCCGGGCGTGATCATTGTCCCGGAACATGAACGGCAGATCGACGAACCCCAGCTCCGGCACCCGGTCGGTCAGGTAGCTGGTGGACTGATAGGCGAGGGAGAGAATGCCGCATTCGGCAAGCCAGAGAGTGGCTTCGCCCTTGTAGCCCAGGTCCATCACGTTCCACACGTAATGGATGGAGACCCGGTCGCCGAACTGTTCCTCCAGCTTGTCGCCGATGAACTTCAGCCCCCGGCTGTGGGTCGTGGTCGGCGGGCCGTAGCCGCCGAAATACAGGCGGACCGGCTCGGTCATAGGCTTTCGACCGTGATGATGTTGTTGTCGGAGACGGCTTGGCGAATTTTCGCCAGTTCCCGGTATTCGTTGGAGGTCCAAAACCGGTCCAGGGTTTCCTGGTCCGGGAACTCGATCAACACCACTTTCTTCGGCTTCCAATCCCCTTCCAGAACATGCGGCACGGCCGAGGCCAGGAGTTTACCCCCGCTCGCCTTCAACAACGCCCCGGCGGAGGCCAAATATTCCTTCAATTTTCCTTCGTCGCTGATCCCCAGTTCATCGACAATCAAATACACCGACATGGCGCACCTCCCTGTTTCATATTCACTGAGACAAGAAATACCTTACCCGGCGGCGGACGTCATCCGTTCCTTGCCTTCCTGGCGTTCCCGGCGCGCGATATAGATCACCGAGGCTACGACGATCACGCCGCCGATCACCGTGAACGGATCGGGTATTTCATCGAAAAAGATAAAGCCCAGAAGCGCCCCCCAGATCAGCCGCATAAAGGTGGTCGGCTCCACCGCGCCGATATCGGCCAGACGCAACGCCCAGGCGAGACAGAAGTGGCTGACGATGGTGAGCGCGGAAATAGCGATCAGCCACAGCCACTGTTCCCCGTTGGGCATTTCCCAGACCGGGATCATGAACGGCAGCAGCATGACACTGGCCCAGAACGCCATCCAAACGACGGAGGTTTCCGGATTGTCCTTGGTGGCGATGGTTTTCACCAACAGCCGGTTGGTGGAAAAAAGAATAGCGGACGCGACGGTGGCAATGATGCCCGGCGTCATTTCGACAAAGCCGGGGCGCAGGATGATCATCGCGCCGACAAACCCCACGAGCAACGCTATCCATCGCCACAGCCGCGCCGTCTCCCCCAGAAACAAGATGGCGCCGACGATGGCATAGATCTGACTGGTGAAGCCGATGGCGGCCAAGAGATCAAGCTGCACCCGGGGCAGGGCCCAAAACCAGCACAGCACCGCGCCCGTAAAGACCGCGCCGTTGATGATTTGCCGCATGTGGCTGGAGGGGCGCAGCCGGGCGTAGCCGTCCTTGCGCATGAGCCAGGGGAACAGGACCAGGGTCATCATCAAGGAACGTACGAAGGCAACCACAAACGGGTGCATTTCCTGACCCAGATGTTTGCCGATGGCGCCGTTGCCCATCAGCGCCAGACCCGACGCGATGGCCAGGCAGACGCCGATAAAGTTGCTGGGCTCAACGCCGATGCGATGAGCGATCTTTTCCGAAAGCCGGGTGATTCCTGTGAACACCACCCGAACGCCTAAGCCGGTTCAGCCCTTAGCGGGGCTTGACCGGGAACTTGGGCTCTTCACCGGCCAGCACCGAGGCCACGTCCGTGGCGACCGTGCTCTGCAGGTCAAGAAGCGCGTCCTCCGAATAGAATCCGGTGTGCGGCGTGATCACCACATCGTCGCGGCCGACAATCGGATCATCGGCGGCGGGCGGCTCGGTCGGCAGCACGTCCAGACCGGCGCCGGCCAGCTCGCCCGCATCCAGGGCGGCGGCCAGATCGTCGGTGTTCACCAGCGGGCCGCGGGCCGTGTTGATCAGGAACGCGCTGCTTTTCATCTTCTTGAAGGCATCCATGTTGAACATGTTTTCCGTTTCCGGGGTCAGCGGCGCATGCACCGAGATGTAATCGGACTGGGCGAGCAGGTCGTCCAGTTCCACCTTGGTGACGTTCAGGCGCTGGAACACCTCGTCCGGGCAGTAAGGATCGGCGGCGATCACGTTCATGCCGAAGGCCTGCGCCTTGCCGACGATCTGCTGCGGGATGTTGCCGAGGCCCACCAGGCCCATGGTCTTGCCGCGGAGCCGGCCGATCGGCACCACCGCCGGCATTTCCCAGCGGCCTTCCGAGACCAGCCGATTGGCGAACGCGGTTTTCCGCGCGACGGTGAGCAAGAGAGCCATGGCGTGGTCTGACACTTCGTCCAGGCAGTAGACCGGGGCGTAGCAGACCGTGATGCCTTTTTCCGTCGCGGCGGCGATATCGATATTGTCGATGCCGATGCCGAAGCGGCCGATGACTTTACAGTTGTTGAGACCCGCAATGACCTCGGCCGAGATCTGGCCGTAGGTGACCAGAACGCCGTCGGCGTCGGCCGCGACTTTGAGAATTTCATCGGGCGTCTTGTCCGCCGCCTCGCGCATCTCCGCGTTCACGCGGGACAAGGCCTCTTTCGCCGGATCAAGATTGGGAAAAACGGAATCGACAACCGCAACAACTGGATTAGCCATGGGAACCCCCCTTTGGAATCAAACAATATAGCTCATGAAATCAGGCCGCGTGCATAGCATTCGGTCTCCGGCGTGGCCAGACCTTTGTGGGGGCGCTTACCCCACAATCGGTTGGGCGATGATCCACAAGCTCAGCATCGTGTAGCCGACCATCAGGACCAGCATGGGAATTTGGCTGATCAGCGCGGTGCGGCGATCCTTGAACAGGCGGAGCGCCTCGGCGTGGGCCAGATACACCGCCGCGATATGGCCAATGACGATAGACACCATCGAAAAGTACTAAACGAACTTGGCGTTCATGATCGTCAGGTCCTGCCTATAGGCGGCGGTGCCGAACAGGTCCCAGCCGAAACCGAACGGGTCTGACAGGCGGCTGATCACCACCTGGCCCTCGAACACGAACAGCGACAGATAGTGGGCCAGATGATAGGCGATGGCGATGGGCACCACCGACAGGATGAACATCTGTGCGACTGCGCCCAGCGTATCCCGGCTGCCGGCGAACAGCCCGATCAACAGGGCGAAGATCAGATAGACCGTGATGAACAGCACCGGGAAGGTGGCGATGCCGATGGTCTCGACAATGCGGATGGCGGCCTGGCCCAGGGACGAAATTTGCTCGAACAAAAACAGCCCGATGCGCTGGTAGCTCTCGGTCTCCGTATAGCCGTCATAGGTCACCGTCGCCAACAGCAGCAGCACAAAGAACATCAGGGTGATACTGGGCATCTTGCCGATCCGCAGGCCCACGCCGGGCGGGCGCAGGTTCCACTGGCGGGCTGTGGGCGCAGCGTCATAAAACGCGCCGTAGCCGTTAATGCAGCCATGTGCCGGATCGTTGATATCCACCGGCCCGTCATAGCCGCTGCCCGCGCCGTGGCTCACCCGCACTTCGGTGATCGCGAAACGGGCGAACAGGCGGTAGATGATGGCGAAGGCCTCACCGTGTTCCAGCCACACCTCCCGGCCGAATAGGAACATGCCGGCCCAGGTGATGACGGAATAGACGCTGAGGGAGATGGCGAGATACTCGGGTAAACTGGCGGCGGGCCAGGTGATCTCCATCCAGGCAAAAATGAAAAACAGAATAAACGCCGGCCAGACGCCGAGCGCGGCCGGGTAGGGCAGGTTGATGGACAGCCGCCGGGAGCGGTCGCCGCGCCGAAACATCTCCTCCACCCAGGCAAAGCCGGTATTCCACGGGTTGACCAGGGCATAGAGATCCCCGAGCAGCGAGCAGGCAAAGGCGAGGCCCACCCAGGCGATCACCCAGACCATGACCACCGAGATATTCTTGTAAGGGCTTTGGTCGCCGATATAGCCGGCCAGCACGGTCACCACGAACAGTACAAAGAACACCAGCCGGATCAGGTTCAACGTGACCGGATGGGCCAGGAACCGGCCCACCGGATTGGCCAATAGATTGAGCCGGGGATAGTCGCCGGGCGCGCGGTCGTGCTTCAAAAACAAGGCCACGATGACGAAGGAGACAAAGACCACCGCGCCCCCGGTCCAGATAAAGAGGGAGAGCGGCAACGGCAGGTCATATCGCTGGCCGAACGCGTGGGCGTGGGCCGGTGCCTGCCACACAGCCGCCGCAACAATGCCGATCAGGAAGGGGAGGACGATGCGCATGGCCCCGGCTTACTTGGGATGTATCTCGATATACATCAGCGCCGAATGCCCATGGCCGTGACCGCCGCCGAAGCCATGAGACGTCACCGGAAACCGGCCGGTGATCTTGGCGTTAAAGGTGATCTCCGCCGCCTTGCCCGGCTGCACCTTTTTGGTGATGTCGATCCCGTGCAGGTGTAGCTCCACCGTCTCGTCGGTAGACACCATCAGCCTCACCGCATCGCCCTGGGTCACCCGGATAGTCTTGGCCGAGGTCACATGGCGCTTGGCGATGGACACATCAAACGACTTGGCAGACTGGGCGACGACCGGCGCGCCGGTGAATATCAGCGTAGCCAGCAATAACGGCAGGAGGTGGGTTAGTTTTTTGGTCATGTCGGCCATCATCTCGTTTCTCTTCAACGCTCTTCTATAGCGTTTCGGGCGGTGGTTGGCCACGCCTAGGGTCCGGGATAGTAGGGGCAATCTGGTGCCTTAAACCCCTACCCAGGCGTTCTTGACAGGGTACATGGCCGCTCGTAGGATGCGCACTCTTATATAAGACTAAAAACTGACATCCCTAGGGGGCATTTCATGAGACAACTCATCGTTGGGGTTATCGGAACCGGTTGGTGCGGCGGAATCCGCGCCAATAGCTGCGCCAATAGCCCGTGGGTCAAGGAACTCCACATCGCCGAGATCAATCCGGAGCGGCTGGAAGAGGTCAAAGCGGAAACCAATCCGGTCTCCGCTACCACCGATTACAAGGAACTGCTGAAGCGGGACGAGATCGAACTGGTGTTCATCTCGGCGACGCCGGAGAACGTGCACTTCCCCATGGCCAAGGAAAGCCTGGAAGCCGGCAAGCACGTCTTCCTCGAGAAGCCCTTGTCGTTGACCCTGGACGAAGCCGATGAGCTGGTGGCCCTGGCCGCCGGCAAAGGCCTGAAGTTCTCCATCGGTTATTCCCAGCGGTTTAATCCTAAATTTGCCTATGTGAAGAAGAGCCTGAACGACGGGACCATCGGCAAGGCGGTCTCCATCCTGGTCAGCCGGCATATTACCCGCGGCCTCGGCAACAAGATCGGCGGGCGGATCAAACTGTCGCCGGCGGCCATGGAAGCCACCCACGATCTGGATTTCGTGTTCTGGTGCCTGGAGCCGGCCAAGCCGGTCCGCATCTATAGCCAATCGGCCTATGGCGCGATGAAGGATGTCACCGGGCTGGAAGACACTCAATGGATCATGGCCACCATGGACAATGGCGTGGTGGTCACCGTCGGCGCAGGCTGGACCATGCCGCCCGGCTATCCCAACTATTCCGGCACCTGGATCGAGGTGACCGCCACCGACGGCATGCTGGTGATCGACGACACCCATCGGGATGTCATCCTGAACACCATGTCCGACGGTATCCAACTGCCTATGTCGACCATGCCCGGCGAGCCGGTGGAACATGTTTTCGCCGGCCCCATGCATGAAGAAACTCTGCACTTTCTGCAGGCCGTGGCCATGGATCGGGACGTGATGGTGACCCCGGAGCAGGCCCGTCAGGTGATGGAGGTCTATATCGCGGCCGATATTTCGGCGGAGCGGAATGAACCGGTGAACCTCCCGCTTAACCGCAATGATCTCTCGTCGTTGAAGGTGGCGAGCTAAAAGAAGTCTAGAACAGGGAAACTGACGTGGCGGACACGGTCCAAAACTACGGCGGTAACGCCGGGGATATCCAGCGGAAGATCAATTTCAACACGATCGCCGCGGTGCTGTTCGTGGCGTTCGGGATCGCGCTGTTTCTCCTCATCCCCACCCAGATCGACAAGCCGCTGATCGTTATCACCGGCAGCGTGGCCAATCTGCCGGCGGAGCTGTTTCCGCAGCTGGTCAGCGCCGCGTTTTTGATCCTGGGCGTCTGGTTCACGGTGACCAGTCTGAAATTGCGCCAGGACAACGGCTTTATCGCTCTCGACAGGGAAGCCATCACGAACGTCTCGGTGACCTTGTTTATGATGGCGGTCTATGTGCCGCTGATGGTGGAAATCGGCTTTGTGGTGGGCAGCGCGATCATGGTGTTCGCCATGTCGACTTATTTCGGCAACCGAAACTATTGGCTGGGCGGCGCAATCAGCATCATTCTTCCCATCGGCATGTACATGATGTTCCGGCGGCTGCTGTTGGTGGAACTGCCGCCTTTTCCCATCGATATTTATCCGCTCACCAATTGGTCCATCCTGTAGGCGGTAGGTCAGCAACATATGGCCATGTTTGATGCTTTTTTGGCCGGCGCCGATCTAATCTTCGATCCCTCGAAGGTATTAATTATTCTTGCTTACATTTCAGGTGGATTGTTCCTGGGCATGTTCGTTGGCGCGTTACCGGGCTTCACCACCCTCATGGCCATGGCGATCCTGTTGCCGTTCTCGTTCTTCCTGGACCCGCTGTTCGGTATTCCGTTTTTGATCGGCGTCTATAAGGGCGGCATCTTCGGTGGCAGTATTCCGGCCATTTTGGTATCGATGCCCGGCACCGGCGCGGCGGTGGCCACGACCTTTGACGGGCCAGCGCTGACCAAAAAAGGCCAAGCCAGAAAAGCGCTGGAAATTGCGCTCTTTGCGTCCGTCGCCGGTGACACCAGCAGCGATATCATCACCATATTGCTGATCGGTCCCATCGCCGCCGTGGCGCTGCTGATGGGCCCGCCCGAGTTGGCGGCGATCCTGTTCCTGGCGTTAATCGTGATCTCGGCGACCTCCAGCGGCGTATTTGTCAAAGGTCTGTTGATGCTGGCCGTCGGTTTGTTCCTAGGTATGGTCGGCCAGGATCCTATCGGCGCGCTTAGCCGCTTCTCGTTCGGCATGACGTCTATAGAATCCGGTATCCCGCTGCTACCCATGTTAATCGGTCTCTTCGCGCTGCCGGAAATCTTTGTGAACATCGAGAAGAAGGCCACCGCGCTAGTGAATACGACCGATCTGAAAATCTCCGGCGACCGTCTCACTTGGCCGGAATTCCGGGGCTGCATCCGCACCATTGTCCGGTCCACCGTGATCGGTACGTCCATCGGCATGGTGCCGGGGGTCGGCCAGGTGGTGGCGGCCTTCATGGGCTACGCGGCGGCAAAAAGCGCCTCTGATCATCCGGAACGGTTCGGACAGGGAGAGCTGGAAGGCGTCGCCGCGCCGGAAGCCGCCAACAACGCAGTCAACGGCCCGACCCTGGTGCCGCTCCTGACCTTAGGCATTCCCGGCGATAATCTGACCGTGATCCTTGTCGGCGCCTTTATTGCCCAGGGCATGCGTCCCGGCCCGCAATTGATGGAACAGGACGGCGACAAGGTCTTCGCCATTCTGATTTCCATGATCATCGCGAACATTGTGTTTCTGGTGATCGGTTATCTGACCATCCCGCTGTTTGCCCGGGTGGTGACCATTCCCAAATATTTCCTGCTGCCGTTGACACTTGTGTTTGACTTCGCCGGCTCCTGGGTGTTTCGATCGCAGGAATTCGACCTTGGTGTCCTGGTGTTCTTCGGGGCTGTCGGCTACGCCGCGAAGAAGCTGCACTTCGATGTCACGCCGCTGGCCATGGGCTTTATCCTGGGCGGCACCATGGAATATTCGTTCGGCCAGACGGTGATCCTGGCGCAAGGAAATCTCTTCGAATACGTCGTCTTTGAACGGCCGATTTCGGCGGTGATCTTCGCCCTGACGCCGGTGGTGACCTATTACATGTGGCGGCGAAATATCCGCCTGAGAAAACAATATGGGGCCGAGGATTGATGAAACCGATCCTTTGGTCCCGCAGATTTGAAGCCAGTTTCAAGGGTGCCCCCTTGACGCCGGCTTCGCCCGTGATGTCTTAATATAAGAGAGTGTAATGAGACATTTTCCGCGCTTTGGGTGACCGGAGTGCATTATTTAAAACCTACCAACAGGAAGGAAAGACCATGCTTGGGAAGTTTACCAAATATCTCTTAAGCGCTTTGCTGGTCGCCGGTATTTTTGCCGCCGACAAGGCCAAGGCCGAATATCCCGAAAAACCGATTACCTTGATCCTGCCGCTGGGTGCGGGCGGGTCCCATGATCGAAATGCCCGTGTCTTCACCAGCGTTATCCCGGAATTTCTGGGCAACGCCGTCATCGTGAAGCTGATGCCGGGCGCCTCCGGTCAGACCGGTACGTCGGCCGCCGTGAAGGCCAAGCCGGACGGGTACACGTTGCTGTTCACCCACAACTATTTTGATCAGCTGCAAAAGCACGTTAAAAAACTGCCCTACGACACGGATAAGGATCTGGTCACCGTCGGCAAGATCAACTCCGGTTTCTTCTCGGTCATCGTCAAAAGCGACAGCCCCGTTAAGAAGTGGCAGGACCTGGTTGACCATGCCAAGAAAAACCCCGGCAAGCTGAAGTTCGCCCACAGCGGCAACTGGGGCGCCACCCACGCGCCGGGTCTGCAGCTCTTCACCGAAGCGGGCATCGCCGACAAGATCGTCATGGTGCCGTACAAGGGCGGTGGACCGTCCATGCGTGGTTTCATGGCCGGCGAAGCCGACTTCACCATGCAGTTTAAATCCACCATCCTGGGTCAGAAGCCCGGCGCCGTCCGCGTTCTGATCAGCGCCGGCAAGAAGTCCGATTTCCCGGGCGTGCCGACCTTTGGCGATCTGGGCTACACAGCCGATATCGGTTCCATGCACCGGGTCATCATGGCGCCCCGCGGCATTCCGGCCGACCGGATGAAGGTTCTGCAAGACGCCCTGATCAAAATGCAGGGCCACAAGACCTATAAGAACCTGATCAAAGCCATCGGCGAAACGACGGACTATGTGAACGGTCCGGAGTACGAAAAAGAGCGTAAGGCGCAAAGCGCGGCTTACAAGAAGATGGTTGCCGGTCTGATGAAGAAATAAGACCGGACACAATCGTCCAAGGAATAGCGGCGCTTGCTTCGGCAAGCGCCGTTTTCATTTAAAATTATTTAGATGCGTCGCCCCCGAGTTGGGATCAACGATAGTTGAGACCAATTCTCGGGGGTCCACGGACCGAAAATTCATTCCGTCATGCCCGGACTTGATCCGGGTATCCACTTTCCCTTCCACCCCCACCCTCGGAACGCGGTGCGTTCCTCGACCTCCCCCGTCATAGGGGGAGGTGGGATATTGTGCCGCCGTCAAACAACCAAAGCCGTCCCCCCCTCGCGGGGGAAGGTGGCCCGTAGGGCCGGATGGGGGGGAAATCCTACTTAAATCTTCAAAAAATCACGGAAGATCAGCGTGAAGTCGTCATCCGCCATGCCGGCTTTCATCGCTTTCTGCAGATACTTGTAGGTATCCTTGCCCAGGTTCGCGGGCAGGCCCACTTTCTCCGCATAGGCCACGGCCATGCCCACATCCTTGTGCAGGTTATAGACCCGGGACCGGCCGTCCCAGGTTTCGCTCAGGATATGATCGGGGAACCGGCGTTCGGAGATAAAGCTCCGGGCGTTGCCGGCATTGAACACGTCCACCATGTTTTCCAGGGGGATGCCGGCTTTCTTGGCCAGGTGTCCGGCCTCGCAGGCGACCAGAAAATTGGTATGCACCACCATGTTGAAGATCAGCTTCATGGAATGCCCGGCACCGCTGGGTCCCAGCAGGAAGGTGCTGGCGGCGATGGCGTCCAGGACCGGCTTGATCTTCTTGGCGGCCTTGGCGTCGCCGCCCATCATCAACGTGAGGGTGCCGTTGTCCGCGTGTTGGGCCCCGCCGCTCATCCCGGCGTCCAGATAGGAGACATTTTTGGCCTTGGCTTTGCGGGCGAGCTTCTTGGTTTCTACCGGATCGGAGGTGGTGAAATCACACAGCACCAGCCCGCGCCGCGCCTTGGCCAGCACGCCGCTCCTGCCTTTCAGGAGCGCTGCGATTTCCGGCGAGCCCGGTACGGCAAAGATCACCACGGCGCACTTGGCCGCCATCTCCGCCGGCTCGGTCACCGTGCCGATCTTGCTAAACGTCTGCCGCGCGCCCTCAGAGACATCCCAAACAAAAGTCTCAAAGCCTTTCTTGGACAAATTGCGGGCGATGCCGCCGCCCATATTGCCGAGGCCGATGACCCCGACTTTCTGTTTTTTTGCCGCCGCCATAATTCTATCCCCGCTCCGCCACGTAGCGGTAATTGGTGTTGTCGCAGTGGGTGATCCGCCATTCGATGGGCCGGCCGTCCAGCATTTTGGCGACCCGGTCGATCTCCAGCAGCGGCAGACCCGTCTCAATATTCAGCAGCGCCGCTTCTTCCGGCGTGGCGGCGACCGCCTGCAGATGCTCCTCGGCCTTGGAGACCGTCACGCCATAGGTCGACTGATAGAACCGGAACAGATTGTTGGGTGGGTCCACCTCCGTGCCGAAACCGGGGAAATGCTCCAGGGGCAGGGTGATGGACTCAACAATAGTGGGCACGTCTTCGAAATAGCGGATGCGGCGGAAGTGCACGACCATCTCGCCCTCGGCCAGTTGCAGTTTGGCCGCTTCCTCGGGCGTCGAGACTCGTTCCTCGCAATTCAAGATTCTGCTGACCGGCAGAAGACGTGCGCCGTCATTGCCGACAATGCTGAAATATAAAAATAACGCCCGGCGTTCCGTATGCTCGGACACAAACGTGCCGATGCCCTGGCGGCGGAACAACAGGTTCTCGGCAACCAGGTCGTTGAGCGCCTTACGGACGGTGCCTTGGCTGACGTTCAACTCAGCCGCCAGCTGCATTTCGCTCGGCAGCGCCTCGCCAGGTTTCCAGACGTTGTCGATCAGCCGCTGGCGGATGATATTGTCGACTTTCTGATATAAGGGCTGGCGCGCCACGCGTTTTGGAACGCCCGTTTTTGCCGCTCGGTTGGTGTTGGCCGGCTGCCGTTTCGGCGTCGAGCTCACCGTTCTTACCTCCCCTGATTTCGCGCTTTCACTCTTCTATAAGTCGTTGCGAAAGCCTTTGATTCCAGTATGCTACGGTCATTCATTCAGCGCAAACGGTCAGTAAATTCCGGGCCCGCGCGGCCGGAGGAGGGGAACGATGTCCGAGACCAGAATCATGAAAATCGACGATTTGCCCGTACACGCACGGGGCGACGGCGTGGAAACCACGCTAATGGCGGCCAAGCATGTCTGCGGCTCCCGCATCACCACCGGGCTCACCAGTTTTCCGCCGGACCGGGAAGTCCCCGTCCATCAACACAATTGCGACGAACAGGTGACCCTGATCGAAGGCGAAGGCGTGGTCGAGATTGAGGGCGATGTGACCCCGGTCAACATCATGGACACGACCTATATCAAGGCCGGAACCTGGCACCGGTTCATCAACACCGGCAAGGGCCGGATGACGATCCTTTGGGTCTATGACACCGACGAAGTCACCCGCACCTTCCAATCCACCGGTAAAACCGTCGAGCACCTGTCCGGCGAAGACGTGGTGAACTAGGCGTGAGCCAGCGACGCTTCACCAAGGATCAGCTCGGCGCGTTCATCTCCCGGTCCCTGGAATCCACGGGCATGCCGGCGGATGATGCCGGCACCATCGCGGATTTGATGGCGGAGGCTGATCTGAACGGTTCCGACGGGCATGGTATCTTCCGTCTGCCGGGCTATATCCGCCGGATCAAGGAGGGCGGGCTCAACCTCACCCCAAACATACGGATTGATAAGGAAAAGCCGGGCATGGCGCTGGTTAATGGCGACAATGCCCAGGGCCATTTGGTGATGAAATACTGCGCCGAGGTGGCGATTGAAAAAGCCAAGACCCAAGGCGTCGCTTGGGTCGGTTCCCATCACAGCAACCATGCGGGTCCGGCGAACCTATATGCCAAGATGCCCCTGGCCCACCATATGATCGGCCTCTATGTAGCGGTCGGCAACGCCAACCACATGCCGCCCTGGGGCGGCACCGACATGCTGCTCAGCACCAATCCCATCGCGGCCGCCGTGCCGGGCCTGGAAGAACCGCCTGTGGTCCTCGACATGGCGACCACCGTGGCGGCCTACGGCAAGGTGAAGACGGCCGCTCAGCGGGGCGAACAGATGCCCGAAGGCTGGATGATCGGTAAGGACGGAAAACCGCTGACC
>JAYQGD010000007.1:0-603 GCA_038140415.1 Rhodospirillaceae bacterium | reverse complement strand
CCGATCCGACCAAATCGGAAGACGGATTCCTGCTGCCCATCGGCGGGCCCAAGGGTTATGGCCTGTCGCTGTTGTTTGGCTTGTTGGCCGGCTCGCTCAATGGGGCGGCGTTTGGCGAGGACGTGGTTGATTTTAATGCGGACTTCAAGACGGTGACCAATACCGGCCAGTTTATCGTCGCCATCAATATTGCGGCCTTCGGCGATGTTGAGGCGTTCAAGCGCCGGGTGGATGCCGCTATCCGCGCCATCAAGGCATCGCCGACATTACCTGGGTTTGATGAGGTGTTGCTGCCCGGCGAACAATCCCGGCGCAAGCGCCAGGACTATGAGGCCAATGGCATCCCCATGCCCGACGCGCTCTATGACGCGCTGGCCAAACTGGCCGACGATTTGAGCGTCGAGGGGCTGGCTTAGCGCCAACCCTACTCCTCGTCGTAGAACTCTTCCGGATCAATCGGCAGGGCAACTTCCTTGCCCAGCTTGGCGGAGCGGTCCATCGCCATAGTGTGCAAGAGGTTGGCGTGGCCTTCGGCGGCGGTCGCGTGCGGCGTCGGCGTGCCCATCATGATCCGTGTGAACCAGCCGATGGTTTCTTCCCGCA
>JAYQGD010000006.1:0-17111 GCA_038140415.1 Rhodospirillaceae bacterium | reverse complement strand
TTGCCGGCCAGCCCGGCAAGTCCCAGGACCCGACCCTGCTGACCGAACTTACCGCCCGGCTGGCGGTTGCGTTCAACACCACGCTGGTGGCATTGGCCATGTCGGCGTTCTTGGTGTTCCTCATGCATGTGGTGCAATCCTATGAGGAGCGGACCCTGAACAAGGCGGGGCACTATTGCATGGACAATCTGGTGAACCGCCTGTTCATGGCGGACGACGAGGGGGCTTAAGCCATGGTCAAAAAGTTCTTCCGAAATCGCAACAAGGGGGATGCGCCGCCGCCCGCCCCATCGCCCGCGACTCCAAAGGTGGATGAAGACGAGACCATTGTGATCAATCTGTCCGGGGGCGCCGAGACCGAAACGCCCCGGGTGGTGCTGGAAGAACCGGTCGAGCCGTCCGTGGCGCCAGCACCGAAACCGGCTGCCGCTCCCACGGGTGATCAGGACGAGACCCAAGTCTTTATCCCCGGCGGCACGAAATCAGAACCGGAAACGGAGCCGGCAACCTCGGCCGGCTCCTCTGACGGGCCCGTCGCCGGCTGGCTGGTGACCAGTTCAGCGGACAATCGCGGCCGGAGTTTCGCCATCACCCTGGGCCGGAATTCCATCGGCCGGGGCGCGGACAATGCCATTTGCGTCGATCTCGGCGACACCACCATCGCCCGGTCCAACCATGCGGCTATCGCTGCTGATCCGGTATCCCGGAAGTTTTATTTGGTGCCCGGCGATTCCCGGAACCTGGCGTACTTCAATGGCGCACCGCTTTTGGAAGCGCAGGAGATTTCCGACCGCGACAAGATCCAATTGGGCAGCACCGAATTCATGCTGGTGCAGTTTCTCGGCAATTATGTCGACTGGGATTAGCTCTTGCGGCTGACCGCCTCCAGAATCCGATATCAAGGCACGCGTGCTGATCAGCAGGATACGGTCAATGTTGTAAGTTTGCCCGGCGCATCGGAAACCGCCGTGTTGGGTGTTCTGGCGGACGGGATGGGCGGCTTGCCCCATGGCGCCGCCGCCAGCGTGTTTATCGTGGATCACGTCTGCCGGACGGCCGAAAGCCAATGGCCGGGCCGGGAACATGAGCCGGCTTTGACCGCGTGGCTAAAAGAGATCGCGGAGAGCGCCGACACAGCTTACGGCGAGTTTCGGGCATCGGAAGGGTTGGAGCGAAGCGGCGCGACGTTGCTAATGGTTCTCGTTAAAGACGACCAGTGTCATTACCTCAGTGTCGGCGACTCACTGATCTATGCGCAGGATCACCGCGGACAAATCAGCCGGGTGAACGATCTGCATTCCACAAAGATAGACGGGCGTGACTTGCTGACCTCCGCGGTGATGGGGGAAGGCATTCCGGAGATCAATATCGGGACGCTCGTGATTGACGATGACGGGCCGGCGCGCCTTCTGCTGGCGTCGGACGGCATTTGCTCCCTGCCGGAAGGTGATCTGGCGGGGCTGCTATACAGGCCGGATGAGTCGAAGCTCCGGCGTATCGTCGATGCTGTTGCGGCGCTGGGTCTGAAAAGTCAGGACAACCTGTCGATGGTGCTGTTGGACTACGGCTGATCCGCGTTAGGGCGGAATGGCCTTAAAGTCGCCCCTGTTCTTTTCCGATATCTCGTTCAGAAATTCGGCGAAAATCTTACTTTTGTAGAAGACGCCCACGGCGACCGAGTTGATCTCCACGTTTTTCCGGTTGGCGGCGGATACCGCGCTCACCACGTCATCCGGGTATTTCCCCTCATTGTGTTTGGGAAAGACAAAGCCGTCGCTGACCAGAATGACCGACTCCGCGGTTTCCTGAGAGACGGCGTTCCTGAGCGCCTGATAGGTGGCGCTGCCGCCGGTCATCTGCCCATAGGCCTGGGACATAAATTTGAGGGCGTCGGCCCGGCCCTGATCATCGCCGGCAACATAGCCCGAATCCGGCCAGCGGCGTTCCCGGTAGGTGTCGTTGACGCTGTTATAGAACTTCACGGCGAGTTTCTTCTCCGGCCCGAATACGGAAACAATACCGCTTAGGATTTCCGGCAGGTTGGTGGCGAACTGTTTCACCCGCGAGGACCCGTCCACCAGGATCAGATACGACTCCTTATCCGTTTTGAGCCCCAAAAACCGGAAGGTGACTCTCACTTTTTTCTTCTTGGGCGTTTTGGGTTCCGTCAGAGTTTTGGCGATCTCTTCTTCCTCGTCGATCTTTTGCTTGATGTCTTCGATTTCCGAGGTGGCCTCGCTCGCCTTGTCCAACGCCGCTTTCAGGGCCGCACGTTCCGGGCCCAGACTTTTTGCTTCGGCTTCTTCCGTGGGCGATGGCTTGGCTTTTTCCGCCTCGGCCTCCTGGGCAGCGAGAGCTGCGGCAATTAGGGCTTGGCCGGCGGCAAACTCCGCCGCCGCCTTTTGCCGCGACAAATCGCCGATCTGGGTCTCGTATTCCTTCCCCTTGAAATAATAGGGCAGCATCATCACGCTCAGCAGGACAAACGCCCCCATGGCGGAGGCAAACAGGTCCAGAGCGGACATGCTGAAAATCTCGATGGCGCGGTTTTTCTTTTTCATCGCTTTGCCATCCCGTCAGCGAATAACGCCGACGAACTTGCCGTTATTCTGTTTGGCAAGATTGTTGAGAAACTGGATCAAATCTGTGTGCTTCAGATAGTCGCCGACCGCCACCGTATGAATCTCGGCACCGCCCCGGTTGGCCGCGGTGATGCCCTGCAGGGCCGACGAGATCGTGCTGTCCGTCGGCTCGCCGTCGCTGATCAGGATGATGGCCTCGGCCCGGTAGTTCAGCGCTTGCAGCATAGCGGTCCGGGTCGGCGTCGAGCCGTCAAACATCAGCGGCAGGATATTGATGAAGGTCCGCGCGCCCCGTTTGCTGCGCGCATCGCCCCGCGCCATGACGCCGCGCACAGGCGGGAAAGTACGGGTCACCCCGAAACCCTGATAGCCGAGGATCGCAAAGCTGATCTCATCGTGGAAGGGCGCGATGATGTCGTTGAGGGTGCGGGTGACAATATGGGCCGAAAACTTCATGGATCCCGATAAGTCCACCACGATGACAATTGATTTCTTCTTGGTGGTGATGCCCAGAATGGAGAAGTCCGTGTCCCGGTTCGGTGTTGCCTTGCGGTGCGCCTTGTTCCGCTTCTTTAAATCATCCAGCTTTGTTTCGAGCTGCGAAATCGTCTCGGCGGCGGCGGCGTTTTGTTGTTCAACCGCTTTGGTTTGCGTGATCAGCTTGGCCCGGGCTTCCTCGATGACCTTGGCCCGCTCGGCGGCCTTCTTCGCGGCCTCAGCCAGCCGCTCCCGTTCTTCGGCGATGCGTTTTTTCTCTTCCTCGGACTTCTTCTTGGCGGCTTGATCTTTATCGATGCTTTCCTGGCTCGCCTCAATCTCCGCCTGCAGGCGCTCGACGGTTTTGCCGCCGTCTTTCATATTGGGGTAATAGGGGATCAGGATGGCGCTGAAGATGATGAACGCGCCCATGGCGGAGGCAAACAAATCGATTGCCGAGAGGCTGAAAATTTCGATGTTGCGATTGCGCCGTTTCATCTAGTTCAGTTTTACCAGCTTGCCGTCAATTCGAATCTCGTCGCCGGGATTGGCCCAGGCCTTTCCGCCCACACGCTTGTCGTTGATGGTGACTTTGTGCTGCCGGGATAAGGGGTGCACCCGTATCCGGCTGCCGTCGAACAGCGAGAACCGCGCCACGACGGCATCGTCGCCGGCGCCGAGAGAGACGTCCCCGGCGTCGCCGTATCCCACCAGCACGCTGTTCAACGGCTTTTCACGCCGGAAGAGCTTTCGCAGCAGGAAAAGAATAATGAGTAGGAATAACAGAAGTGCGACAGCAGCAACGCTCTCCTTGATCGACATCCGCCACGGCCCCAAACCGCCCTCAACCCGATAGAATCCGAGGGCTTCGCCGCCGTTGAAAAGGGTCAGCACCAAGGGATCGATGCCGCCCAATTGATCCTTGGGCACGACGACGAACAGCCCCCGCGACTGTTTGGTGAGAAAATCTCTGACGCGCCGTGAAACCGTGCCCCGGTCGTTGAATTCATCTGCGCTCAAGGCCAGCCGCCGGAAATCCGCCGCCGGGGCATTTGCCGCCCCGCCGCTCACATGGATTTCCACCAGTCGCATATAGGGGGTAGGGACCGCCGGTGAGCCTGAGAGAAAGTTCGGGGCCGGACAGGCGGTGTTGGCCGGGTTGCTGTAGGCTTTGGCCTTCACCCCTATGATCACGTCTAACAGGGCCTTAATGCGGCACTGTTGGGCCGGCGGGATGCCGGTCATGACATAGGCGAGCTTCACCAAAGGGGCGAAAAAGCGGGCCTTGTCCGTCAGGTCTTCACCGCTGCGGGCCAGGCTGACCCGCGACGCCGGGGCGGCGGCCGAATGCTTGTCGAAATCAATCAGCAGACCGTTTGGCACATCCGCCAGATAGAGCCGGTAGGGACCGTCGGAGATCACCTCCTTCGGCGCCTGGGCCTCGGCGGGCGTCGCCATCATCAGCATGAGCATCATTAATGCCGCAAGGGCGCATCTCATTTCGGCGTCCCCGCCAGACGGAAACCCAGCGTATCCAGGGTTTCCGTCTTCTTCAGGCCGACCGGGCGGAAATAGGTGATCTGGTTTTGGTCGATGTCATACTTGCCGTTCCAGTTGCTGCCCCGCACCACCCGTTGGGTACAGTAGAGTCCCCGGTTCCAGGAAGTGCCGTCCGTGGGCGCGCCGAAATAGCCGCCGTGCCAGCAATCGTCCAGCCACTCGAGCGCGTTGCCGACGATGGAGTTCACCCCCTTGGTGTTGTGGTTGTCCACGGAGACATTCTCGATCTTCGGCTTCAACTCCTTCAGTTTGTAGCCGTGTTTCTTGACCACATATTCCCACTCGGCTTCAGAGGGGAGCCGGAAGCGATAGCGCCGGCTACGGCTATTCAGCCACGCGATATAGGTTTGCGTTTCATCCCAGGAGACCCCGGTCACCGGCACCTCAAGGCCCTTCACGGCGGGCTTGGCGGCACACTTGCCGTCTTTGACGCACAAGTTCCACTGTGCCACGGTTACTTCGTTGACGCCGAGCCGGAACCCCTTAACGGTCACCGGATGCACCGGGCGGGCATAGCCTTGATTGTCGCCGCCCATTTTGAAGCTGCCGGCGTCGATGTTCACCATGGCGGCTTCGATCTTCTGGACGCCGGATCGAAGTTCACTGTCGAGTTTCAGTTGTTTTTGCTTCTTGAGAGCAACAGCCGTGGCCTGTTCGATCTGTTTGACGATGGCCGAGGCGCGGTTTTGCAGGGACACCAATTGCCGCTCCGTCGTCGCCGTATCGACTTGGCCAAGGAGCGAGGTAAGTTCTCCCCCATTCCGGCGCTTGCCGTATCGTTGGTTGAGGGCGCTGATGCCGGCGCGAACGTTGGTCCTGAGCTCTTCCAGTTTGCGCCGGGCGTTCTTGTTCCGCTGCTGTGTCAGGAACGCGTCAATCTTCGGGCCCGCATGGGCGATGATCCGGTCGATAGAGACCTTGTCATCGGCGTTTTGAATGCCGGTGATCAGCCGCGCCAGATCGGGTGTGTCGACGGAGACGCCCTCCCGGCGGGGGCGGGCCATGACGCCGTTCTCGACAATGGCGGCGAGCAGGTTTTGATTGAGGGCAAACAAGATCGGATCGACCGACTTGAACACCCGGTCCGTCTTTTCCTTGGTCGCGTCGTATCCGTCGAAATAATATTTGTCCCGCAGGGCCCGAAACTCCTGCGCCAGGCCTAAGAGCTCCCGCATCGGCGGGTCCAGCCGGTCCAGGGAGTTCAGAAGCGTGGTCTTGTTGTTCCGCGCGGTAACAAGGTTCTCATCCGCCAGCCGGCCGACATGGTTTTTGTATTCGTTGGCATGAGCTAACAGGCTTTGATGGGCGTCCTCCACCCGGGCGGCGAAGGACGTACCCTCCATCAACAGGCGCGACACTTCCGCCTTATCCGTGAACAGCTTGTAGGTATAATTCCGCCCATCAATGTCATTGGTCACCGCGTAGTTTGCCGCCCAGCCGATCAAGCCAAAGAAGATGATCGTAGCGGCGAGGGAATACTTCCGTTTACCGACGCCCCGGCTGAATTTCTGCAGGCCGGACAGGGTAAGCTGATCCAGCCAATCCTCGGCGGTGTCAAACCGGTCGCCGGGTTTGGCGCCTAACGACTGCTCGATGGATTTCAGCAGTTTCGCATCGTGATGCCGGCCGTAGGCCAGGATTTCAGTGGACGCGCGGTTGGGTGCGTCATCGCTTTGGAACTTCTCAAGGGTGATCACCTCAAAAAACACGGCGGCCAGGGCGAACAGATCGAACCGGTGGTCGATGGTCGGCGGGTCGGTAAAGGCCTCCGGCGCGGCATAGCGGCGGGTCAGGTACAATTGATCAAACGCTTCAACCGTATCGGTCATGGTTTGAAACGCCACGGAGGCGCCGAAATCGATCAGCACCGGATCCCCGTTTCCGGTGATGATGATGTTGCTGGGCTTGATGTCGCCGTGAATGATGTCGGCCTCGTGGATCGCGCCCAGGCCTTTCAGCAATCCTTCCAGCCAACGCCGGGTGGTCAGGTCGGAAACGACCTGGTTGTCGGCGATAATGTCGTCGAGCCGCCGGCCTTCGACATAGTCCATGATGATATAGGCCGTACCGAGGCCTTCGAAATAGCGGGTGACCTTGACGATGTTGGGGGCGTCGAACTTGGCCAGGATTTGTGCCTCGGCGATAAAATTCCCCAGCAGCCGGTTAAAAGCGTCTTCCGAACCCGGCTTCGGCACGACGTTGAATTCGTCCCCCCGGTCGCATAGCCGGTGGGGGAAGAACTCCTTGATCGCGACCTTGCGGTTGAGATTGACGTCGGTCGCCAGATAGGTGTTGGCGAAGCCGCCGCTGCCCAGCCGCTCGATGATCTTGTATTCGAGGATACGCGCGTTTGGGGGGAGCCAGGTCATGCTCTCAGCCGCCGCCTAAAGGCTGCAGAACTTCTCCTTGTCGGACATGTCGCAAACGACGGACCGGGGGCGAAGAGACTTGCCGATGCCCGGGCCGAACACCGTGGTGGTTTCCCCCGCGCCGATGACGCCTGAAAAGTGTTCGGGCGTGCAATCTGCTTGCCCGTCTTGAATCCAGCACCACAGCCATTCCGCCGGTTTTTGGCAGGTATTCGACAACCGCGCCAAAGCGCCCTCGCTTTCGGCAGATATCTGAATGCAGGCCGGGTCGAGATGGGCGGCCTTGTTATCCGCCGGCTGGGGAGCCTGGGGCGCGGGCGCGAACGAGACCAGCCGTCCGGACTCCGGCTCAGTGGATGTTGCTGCCGGCGCCGGTGCGGATGGAGCTGATGACGTCGTCCCTGAACTGGCCGCGCCCGGTTTCAGCGGTGGCGGTGTGGGAGCGACTGTATATGGTGCGTTGCTTGTTTGCGGCGGCGGCGTGCCGAAGCTGCCGGTACTTGCCGTTTGCGCCGGCGGCGGGGCAGGGGTGTATCCCTGGCCCATCATCGAGACGAAATTAGCGAACGAGTTGGCCAGCGAGTTGACGCCGTTGCCGCTGTAGGTGGAACCGAAATTGTTGTAGCTGTAGGGGTCCGCGTATTGATTGGCGGTCGCCGCAGAAATGATCACGCCGCCGATAAGAACGGCGCCGATCAGGACTTTCTGCAGGGCCTCCGCCCGGCCTGCTTCCAGAGTTGCATCGAACTCCGCCTTGCCGGCTTCCACATCCTCGTTGAGCTGATACTTGCCTTTGATTTCGCCGGTATACTCGAACTGGGCGGCGTTGGAGTTGTTGACCGAGTCCTTCATCAGATTGTCGAAAAACTGGTCATCCGACTTTTCGAGCTTTTGAATTCGCTCGTGCGAATAGGTGGCGTTGCCGTTTGCCAGATTGATGCATTCAACCAGCAAAAACCGCTCCTGCTCCGAGTTTAGAGTGACCGTCGGCGCGTTTTTGACGAAGTCCATGGAAACCGTGCGGATTTCGTAGTGCTTGCCGGCTTTTGAGAATCTATCCACCTGATCGTAATAGCGGTCACAGGCCTTCCAAGCAGGACTGTCCTTCACGGCGGCCAGAAAGGCGGCCGGGGATTGTGCGCCGGCGTCAAAGCCGGTCAATAGCGCGCAGACCCCCGCGAGGGCGATAACGACCAGCCTACGAAACTGGCGCTGTCCGGTTCGGACCAAACCGTCGGTCATACTGCTCCTTAACGAATTTCTTGAAGTCGGCATAGCTCTTAGCGCGGACTTCGACCCGTTCGCTCTCGGAAATCTCGAAAACATATGATTTTTGCGAGTCATAAGCCGATTCAAACGAAGTTTTGAAGGTGACGTCAATTGTTTCCAGGTCGGATGCCGCCCGGGCGATCAATGCCGCCCCTACACCTATTAACGCGACACCCCCAAGGGTTCCGGCGGTATTGTCACTGCTGCCGCTTCGTGCAGCCGCCACCGCACCGCCGATGGCCAGCAACGCCCCGATCATGGCCTGGGCCTGGGCCTGAACATATTGATTGCGAGCTTCTTGTTCCGAGTCTCGTAAGTTATTGAAACTGCCGAGAAAATCGTTGGTCTCAAACAGGGCAGCGGTCCAGCGCTGATCCCGGTCTTCGAGATAACGTACTTCGGTTTCCTTGGCCTTTAACAGGAACGTTTTCTTCCCCTGATCGGTGTTCTTGAGCATGACATCGCTGAGGTCCGTGCTGTCGAATTCCGCCCAGTATTTTTTCTGCGCCGCAGTGACCACTTTATTGTTATCGACCAAGCCGAGCGCCGCGAGGATCATTTTGTAATACGCATCATAGAACTCGTATGCGAAAAAGGCGCCTGGTTTGTAATTCGCCGCGGCCAACTCCTTCGCCGGAATCAAGGTTTCCGGGATCGGTGTTTTCTCCAGATCGTGAGAACCGGCATCCAGTTCGAAATACTTTCCCTTTTCCAGGGCGCCGCTGCCCAAGGCCTTGCCTTGTAACGTGGCGGAAGCGGCGCTCTGCGCGTAGTGGCTGGTGTTGAGCATATCGATCAGCTGCGCGCGAAGGCCTTCACCGTCGGGGTCATTGGCGGAATTGACCAATTCCTCGGTCAGCGCCACTGCGCCGCCCGTATCCGGCTTCACCGCCGGGTCGACCCGCACTGAAATGATCGGCGCCAGGCTTTCGCCATAACTGGTGATCAGGCTGGATTTGTTGGAAGGGCGCGTGTTCGGGTGAACATAGGTGAGGATGTTGATTTCCACATCGTGGGCCGGCATGCCTTTCTCAAACGGTTCCAGCCGGTAGCCTTTGCCCGGTTCAAACACCAGGGTCGTCGGATTGAGGATCACCGCCAGATCGCCCTTGCTGCGAAGCCGCAGATACTTGGCGAGATGCAGGGCGTAAAAAGTGTTCTTGGCGAACATGGCCCGCATGTTGTTGGTGCCGATCTGGTCGTCGGTGACAACTTCGTGGTCCGTTTCGACGAGGCTGGAATCGTTCGGATTGGGCGGCGCCGTCGAGCGAATCGGCGTCTTGATGTAATCGCTGTAGAAGGTGTTTTCGGTGGAACTGTCGGTGGTGGAGATAAAGGTCACTTTGACCACCGGGCGGCCCCGGAACTTGGCCGCCGACGGCTTTGTCACCTTTTCACCGCCGATACTAGACGGGTAGGGGGTGCCGACGGCGACACAGCCGGATAACAACCCGGCGGCCAGCAACGCGGCGCACAGTTTTCCCATTCGAGACTGGCTGATCATGTTTCTTCCCTGTCCAACATGCGTTTTCGATTTTATCGGGCGCTGTCCGCACCTCACTTAACTCCTAAATATTGTATCTCAGAACAGGATTTCTCGCGAGGATGTTTTTAAATTGTGGCGGGATGATGGTAGAGAGAACGGATTATGGATTTCCTCTTTGCCCACATAATCTATGCGCTGGCCTGGGCCAGTTTCGGCGCAGGCCACACATTCCTTGCCGGCGACCGGCTGCGGCCGATGTTCGGCATGTGCTACAGGCTCGTCTACAACGCCATCGCCGTGGTTCATATCGGCGCGGTCATTGCCGTCGGCGGCTGGGCGTTTGCCGGGCTAGCGCCAACGTTTGTCCTGCCCGGCTGGGTCATCACCGGGTTATTCGCCGTTGCCGTGGCGGGTGCGTTGATCCTGTTGATGGCGCTGAAAACCTATGATCTGGGCCTGTTCGCCGGCACCAAGCAGATGCGGGAGAGCATTTCGGACGAGACGCCCGAACCGTTGGTGATCAGCGGATTGCACGCTTATGTGCGCCATCCCTTGTATCTGGGCGTGTACCTGTTGCTATGGGGGCTGGTGCGAAACGACCTATCGCTGGCGACGGCGATTTGGGGGTCGATTTATCTGTTGATCGGCACCCATTTTGAAGAGCGAAAGCTGCTGGCGCTCTATGAGGATGCCTATGCTGCCTACAAAGCCAAGGTGCCCGCCGTCATCCCGTGGAAAGGCAAAGCCGACGATTAGAGGCTGGCGCATATGTGAACGCGCCGGAAATATTGCCTGTTTTTCCCGTGACGGAAGTAAGCTACACTTTTTGCAATTGTTTGACTGGCGAAGTTTCCGGTCAGGCAGGAAAACTAAGTCGATGTTCCTAACAGGGAGACAACACATGCAACAGTTTACGAAATTTGCCGTCCGCTCGCTCACCGCGGTCGCGACGGTCGCCGCCGTGGCCGGGTTTGCCATGACGGCCAGCGTAACGCCTGCCGGCGCGAAGGACCTGAAAATGGCCTTCTTCCCGAGCCCGAAGCATCCGCTTTGGGGCAAGATGATGATGCCCTGGGCCAAGGATTTGGAAAAAGCCAATCCCGGGGTAAAAGTGAAGGGCTTCCCCGGCAGCCAGATCGGCGGCGCCCCTCCCGGTGCGTTCAAGCGGGTGGTGAACGGTATTTCCGATATCGAGCTGCACCTGCCGGGCTATACCTCGACCGTGTTCCCGCGCACCCTGGTGATGGAAATTCCGCTGCAGCACGGCTCGCCGTCCGAAGCGACGACGGCGTTCTGGCGTATCTATGAAAAGCACATCGCCTCCGAATACAGCCGGGTCAAGCTCCTGGCGGCCTTCGCCACCGATGTGCCGGCGGTGATGACCAACAAGATCGTCAGGACGCCGGGTGATCTGGCGGGCATGAAGCTCCGCACCCCGTCCAAGAACCAGGCGGCGATTATCGAGGGCCTGGGCGCCGTGCCGGTGGCCATGCCCATGCCGCAGACCTACAGCGCCATTCAAAAGGGCGTGGTGGACGGCGCGATCGTCGGCATCTCCGTGGTCCGCAGCTTCAAGATCATCGAAGTGGCGGAAAAGTATATCGTCGATCTGCCCTTCGGCTATTCGCCGATCATCATCGCCATGAACAAGAAGTCTTATGACGGTCTGTCCAAGGCGGAGCGGGATTACATCGACGCGAACAGCGGCCTGAAGTACAGCCTGGTTGGCGCCAAGAACTATGAAGCCGCCCAGCGGGGATCGCTGAAGCTGATCAACGACAACCCGAAAACCAGTGTCGTGTCTCTGAATGATGCGGAGCGTAAACAGTGGGTTGAGAAGCTTGAGAAGGTGGTCGACGGTTGGGTCGGCTCGTTCGAAAAGCAAGGCATCCCGTACAAGCAACTGCTGGCCGACTATCTGAAAAAATAGTTCATGCCTTCAGGGGAAAATCGGATCGCCCGCGCCGCGGACGCCGTTACGACCTATCTGGCGTATGCCGCCGGCATCGTGTTGATGCTGTTGATGGTCCTGACGACGGCGGACGTGGCCGGGCGATATTTTTTCAACAAGCCGATCACCGGGGTCTTTGATCTCACTCATTTTGCGGTGCTGATCATGGTCTTCTTCGGCTTGGCCTATTGCGGCATCAAGGGCGGCCATGTGGCCATCGAGCTGCTCTATGAGAAACTGCCGCATCCCGTGGCGCACGTCCTGGACAAGTTCATCAATCTGGTCGGCGCAGTGCTGTTCCTTGTGATCGCCTGGCGAACTGTTATCCAGTCCATCGACGTCAAAGACTTCGGCGAGGCATCTCAGCTTCTGCTGATCCCATATTATCCGTTCTACTATCTGGTGGCGTTCGGCTGCGTGGTGTTTGCCGGCGTCATGATTATACGGATGTTCCTCCCCGAGGAACGGCACGCCGCAGCGCAGGAGGACGGGGAATGAGCTCCACCTTTGTCGGCATCGCCGCGATCGCGGGCCTGTTTCTGCTGATCTTCCTGCGGGTGCCCATCGGCATTGCCTTGGCCATTGCCGGCGTCGGCGGGTATTACACGTTGAGCGGCCTGGACCCGACCTTGGCGCTGCTGGGCAGTGTGCCGTTCGAGATCGCCTACAACTATGACCTCAGCATCATTGCGCTCTTCGTGCTGATGGGGAACTACGCCATGGTCTCCGGCATGAGCCGGGATCTTTATGCCCTGGCGCGCAGTCTCGTCGGCCATTGGCCGGGCGGGCTGGCCTCCGCGACCGTTGTGGGCTGCGCCGGCTTCGCAGCTGTGTCCGGCTCCAGCCTGGCTTCTGCCGTGACCATGGGCCGGGTCGCCCTGCCGGAGATGGAGCGTTATAAATACTCGCCCCGTTTGGCGACGGGGTGCGTGGCCGCCGGTGGCACCCTCGGTATTCTCATCCCGCCCAGCACCGGCTTTATCATCTATGCCCTGTTGACCGAGGAATCCATCGGCCAGCTTTTCCTGGCCGGCGTGTTCCCGGGCATCCTGTTGACACTTTTGTTTATGATCACCATTGCGCTCCTGACCAAGCGGGACCCGTCCATCGGCCCCGCCGGCGACCGGCAGGATGGCGCTCAGCGTCTGAAGGCGGTCGGACGGTCTGTCTGGCTGGTGGGGATCGTCCTGGTGGTTTTGGGCGGTATTTATCTGGGCGTCTTCACACCGGTGGAAGCGGCGGCCGTGGGCGCATTTCTGACCTTTGTCCTGGCGGGTTTTCGCCGCGCGCTCACCATCGAGACCATGAAGTTCTGCGCGCTGGAGACCATTAAGACCTTCGCCATGGTCTACCTGATCGTGATTGGCGCGTTCCTGTTCAGCCCGTTCCTGGCCATCACCGAGATCCCCAAGAACCTGGCGCTCTATGTCAGCAGCTTTGATCTCGCCCCGGTGTCGGTGCTGCTGCTGATCATCCTCGGCTACATCATTCTGGGCACGTTTCTCGAAGGCATCGCCATTATGGTGCTGTCCATCCCTATCGTATTCCCGCTGATCCTGGAGCTCGGCTATGACCCGATCTGGTTCGGCGCGCTGCTCGTCGTGGTGTTGGAGATGAGCCTGATCAGCCCGCCATTAGGATTAAATGTGTTCGTGGTGAAAGGCATCGCGGAAGACGTGCCCATGAGCGAAATCTTCAAAGGCATCATTCCGTTCTGGGGCGCGATGCTGGTCTGCGCGGCGATCCTGATTATCTTTCCGGAAATTGCTTTGTTCCTGCCGGAAACAATGATGCGCTGAGCGCGGTTTCGCGATTACTTCCCGACAGCTTTTTGCAGGAGCGCCTTGGCGTTCGCCGGTGCCTCATTTCCGATCCAAACAACATACTGATCCGGGCGCACCAAGATCATCTTCGCCTCGTATTGGATCCGGTCGTCGGCATAGGTGTCGCGCACGGTCTTGAAGGGCAGGCCCAAGTCAGCGGCGGCGCTTTCGAACGCGTTGACCACGTCGTCGTCCGCGTCAAACGCCAGCAGCGTGAACCCGTCCAGCAACTCCTCGAACACGTCTTTGCCTGAAGACAGCGGGTGCGGGGGCAGATGATGCCCGGCCCGCGCCGTATAGGTGTGATTGCCGTGGGCGCTGCAGACCCCACCCGGCGGGCCGTCGATGACGGTGGAGCCTTCGAAGTTCGGCTCATAGGTCATGACGAATTCCCGGCCGCTGCTCTCGAAATCCTTCCAGGCTTTTTCGAATTCAGCTTTGTCCTTGTAGGGGCTGTAGCGGTCGAAAAACGCGCCCTCCCGTTCGATCCGGGACGCGATGAAATCCTCGCCGGTTTCCTTGAAGATCGGCCGGCGTTCGTCGGAGTATGATTCCAGTAGATTGTCGCTGCCCCAGCCCTGCAGCCGCGCCGCCAGTTTCCAGCCGAGATTGCGGATGTCCTCCAGTCCGTTGTTGAGCCCGAACCCGCCATAGGGCGGATGGCTGTGCGCCGCATCGCCGGCGATGAACACCCGGCCCACCTGATACTGTTCGGCCACGGCGACACGTAGATCCCAAAACCCCACATACTCGAAATCGCAGTGGACGTCCTGGCCGGCGACCTGATTGATCAGGCCTTGGAAATCGTAATTGTCTCGGGTCGTATCCGCCGGGACCGGCGCATGGAAGAAAAATCCTTCGCCGACATCGATCCGGCCGAAGAACTGCCAATAGCCTTTAAGGTCCGGGTGCATGACCCGGTAGGTGGACCGTTCGGGGAAGCGCTTCAGGAGCTCGTGCAGGTCCTTGGACTTAAACACCGCCAGGACCATGATCTGATCGAAGTCCGATCCGGACCGTTCGATCCCAATGGCGTCCCGGACCGTGGAGTGCGCCCCGTCGCAGCCCACCACATAATCCGCTACCAATTCCTCCCGGCCGCCGCCGTCGCTTTCGCTGATGACGACCCGGACACCATCCGAGTCTTGATCAACCGAGTCCGCCCGCCAGCCGAGCTTCGCTGTCACCGTCGGCAGTTCCGCCATTTTCCGGCGCAGTACATATTCCATTTCGTACTGGGGAAGGCGTTCGTTGGCCTGGTAATAGTAATCCCGGACCGCCTCCCGCTGGGGCGGAATCATCCAATAGTCGCCCATTAGATTTTCATAGACCGTGACCCCGCCGATGGTGGTTTCCGGTGGCATAACCCTGGCGGCTCGCAGTTCTTTTTCCAGACCCCAGAAATAGAAATGTTCCATGGTCCGCTGGGTCAGGTTTTGGCCCTTGGGGATGCGCTGCGGCTCCAGCCGCCGTTCGATCAGGGTGCAGGTGATACCTCTAAGCCCCAAATCCACGACGAGACCAACCCCGACCGGGCCGCCCCCCACGATGATTACTTGCTGACGATCCGCCATCCGCTTTGGTCTCTGCGTCCCGGTGTTATCCTGCTTCCTGGCATATCAAACGCCGCCCGCCTTCACAATTCATCTGATGGCAAGGGCGGCATTTTTTGTAAATCGGTGTTTTATTAACCATTGCAGGCGATTAATGATCATCGGATATGGCTGAGATAGACAACAAATCCCTGCGGGTCGGCGGCGCCTTTCTGGTGTCCGGTAATGTTCTGCAGGCGCTCATCGCTTTCGGCGTCAATCTGGTGCTGGTGAGATACTTGCTGCCGGAGGATTTCGGCCGCTTCGCCCTGGTCTTTGCCGCAGCATCGCTGATCTACGGGCTGGTCTCACTTCGCATCAATGTGCTGATCATTCGCGCGCCAGAAGAGAGGTTCGCAGCGGAAGACCGCGAACGGTATTTCGCTGCGCTCTTGTTGGAAACCCTGGTTGCCACAGCCGTTGTCCTGGGCTGGCTGTATCTGTTTACCGATCCTACCGGATGGGAGCTGGCCCTGGTCCTGGCCATCGGTTTGCGCCATTGGACAGACCATAACAAAGCCTTTTTCGAACGGTCCATGCCGTACAAGAGCCTGGCCACGGTGGAGACCGGCGCGTCGACGGGGTCCCATCTTCTCTCGCTTGTTTTGGTGCTTTCCGGCGTCGGGGCGATTGTCCTGTTTATTCGCGAGATTTTTTTGTCACTGGTAACCCTGATCGGCCTCTACTTGATCGGTGGTCTGACGTTTATGAAACTCCGGTTCCCAACAATCGCCGAGATGAAAAGAATCGTCGGGGAGGCCAAGGGCATTTGGCTCGACGGAGTCTTGGAAGGGAGTTTCCAGCAGGTGACTATCCTGCTGGCCGGACATATCGGCGGCGAGCGGATTGCCGGGTTCTTTTTCCAGGCCCAGCGTTTGGCCGCTGTGCCCCAGCAATTCCTGGCCCCCATTGTGATCCGCCTGGCCGCCAACTGGTTCGGCCGGACGGAAAATCCGCCGGATCGCCAACGAGGCCGGGATAAGCTATTGCTGGTCTTGGCGGGGCCGTTGATCATCGCCGGTATGATGACGTTTTGGCTGGCCGATCCGATTGTTCCGTGGTTGTTCGGCGCAAACTGGGCGCAAACGGCAGTGCTTTTCCAGGCCATGGCCGGCGCGGTGATCTTCATCAGCCTGTTCGAAGTGCTGAAGGTGTTTTGCTGGACCACCAATCAGACCAAGGTTTTGCTTGGTGGCCGGTTTGCCCAATACACCGGATTGTTTGTTTTGACCGGCGCCGGCTTTCAAGGATACGTGGGTTTTAACCTTGGCCTGTCCTGGGGGCTGTCCGCGGCCTACGCCCTGGCTTTCGCCGTGATGTTCCTGTCTCTGCGCGCCCGGGAAAAGTAAGCCTTTTTCATGGAATGGAAACGCTGGCCTGCGCCATTGAGCGCCTCGGGCCAATGGGCAATAGTTGGGCTGTTCAAATCGCGAGGGAGGCGACAGATCATGCGGCCCATCAAAACCGGCATAACCACCAACGAATCCGGCGCCGCGCCGGGCTTTACCCTGTATTCACCGCTGTGGCGGCCCAAGACCTATTTGCTGAACATGGAGGGCGAGGTTGTCCACGAGTGGGACCTGCCGGGATATCCGGGCGGCTACGCGCGGCTTCTGCCGAACGGCAACTTGTTCTACGGCGCCTACACCGATGGCGGGCCGCCGTTTAAGGGCGGCGCGAAGGGCGGGTTGATGCGCGAGGTCGACTGGGACGGCAATGTTCTGATGGAATACCAGGACGATTGGCAGCATCACGACTGCCGCCGGCTGGACAACGGCAACATCATGTACGCCGGCTGGGAGATGATGCCGGAGGACAAAGCTAAGCGGGTGGTCGGCGGCTTACCCGATTCAGAACTGCCCGAGGGCATGGTCAGCGACTTCGTCAAGGAAGTCACTCCGGAGGGCGACGTCGTGTTTGAATGGCATGCCCATCATATGGAGCTGGAAAATTATCCGCTGCATCCCCTGGTGCCGCGCCGGGTGTTTGCCTGGTGCAATAC
>JAYQGD010000005.1:10453-17276 GCA_038140415.1 Rhodospirillaceae bacterium | reverse complement strand
ATGCTAAGCAGAGCCTGAGAATCGCCGACCGTGGCTATTTGCTGGAAAACGGGCGGATCACCCATGCGGACACGGCGGTGGGGCTGGCAGGAGATCAATCGGTGATGCGGGCCTATTTGGGGGCCGGCGTCAGGACGCTCGCCAAGAGCACGTCGCGACAGGCGACAGACGAGATTCTCGGGACTACAATCGGCGGGTTAATCGAGTCCGCCGTGAAACGCCTGAATGCGCACATTGATGAAAAACGCGCGGCGCGCAAATCCGATAAGCAGGACTGAAGGGAAGGCAGCCATGAACCGCATTTTCAAGGAAGACCGGAATTACAATGAAATGTATATCGGCGGCCGCTGGTGGCCCGTCGAGTCCCGGTTCGAGGACATCAACCCGTCCGACGGCTCGGTCTGGGGCACCGCGCCCGATGCGACCGTGGAGGATGTGAAGAACGCCATCAACTCGGCAAACCACGCCTTCGAAAGCTGGTCTGAAATCAAATACAACGAACGCGCCCACTATATGATCAAGATCGCCGAGGTCATGGAAGAGCGCAAGATGGACATCGTCAAAGCGTTGCAGGGCGAAGCCGGCGGCTGGTTCGGCAAGGGCATGTTCGAGGCCATGTACATCCCCGAAGTTTTCTACGCCGCCGCCGCCATGAATTATCAAGCCATCGGCGAGGTGATCCCGTCCGAATTCGGCAAGCTGTCCATGGCGGTGCGCCGCCCCATGGGCGTGATCTCGGTGATCAGCCCGTGGAACTTCCCGTGCGTGCTGACGTCCCGGGGCATGGCGTTCGCCATCGCCGCCGGCAACACCGTGGTGCTGAAGCCGTCGGAAGAGACGCCCTATTGCGGCGGAATTTTGTTCGCCGAGATTTTCGAAGAAGCCGGCGTGCCCGGCGGCGTGTTGAACGTGGTCACCTGTTCCCGCGATAATGTGGCCGCCGTCGGTTCGGAACTGGTGGAAAATCCCCTGGTCAAAGGCGTGTCCTTTACCGGCTCGACACCGGTCGGCCGGGATATCGCGGCCCGCTCCGGCGCTCATTTGAAAAAATGCTGCGTGGAACTGGGCGGCAAGGACGCGCTGATCGTCCTCGACGATGCCGACATGGACCGGGCCACGGGCGCGGCGAACTTCGGCAGCTTCATGCATCAGGGTCAGATTTGCATGTCGGTGGAGAAAATCCTGGTCCACGAAAGCATTTACGAGCCGTTCCTCACCCGGTTTAAGGAGCGCGCCTCCAAGCTCAAAGTCGGCGACACGACCGAAGAGCTGGACCACATCATCGGCCCGCTGATCAACGACCGCCAAGCCGATCGGGTCAAAAGCCAGATCGAGGATGCCGTCGCCAAGGGCGCCGAGATCGTGCTCGGCGGTAAGGTGGACGGCCGCTATGTGGAGCCGACCATCATCACCAATGTCACCCCGGATATGACCGTCTATCGGGATGAAACCTTCGGCCCCGTGGTCACCGTGATTCCGTTCAGCACGGACGACGAAGCCGTCGCGCTCGCCAACGACACCGAATACGGCTTGTCATCGGGGGTCATCACCAAGGACGAATACCGAGGCCTGGAGATCGCAGCCAAGCTGGAAACCGGCATGTGCCACATCAATTGTTCCTCGGTGAACGACGAACCGAACGCGCCGTTCGGCGGCTCTAAATCTTCGGGTGTCGGCCGGCACGGTGGACGCTGGGCAACGGAGACCTTCACCGAAACCCGCTGGATCACGCTGGAACGCGGCGGCCGCGACTTCCCGCCGGGGTTTTAATAGGCGCTAATTCGCCGCCGGTTTGAACAGCAGTTTGATGTAGGACCGGAACAGCAGGATTTGCTGAGCAGTGACGTGCGGGTCGTCCATGGCGCGAGACATAACGATGCCGCCTTCGACAATCGCGCTGACCATATCGGCCAGGTGATCCAGGTCCACCTCGTCCGTGGTCTGATACTTTTCGGCGATCTCATCGAACATGTCCCGGAACCGGTCCCGCCAGTTAAGCACGGCGCGGCGGTTGGCGTCGCGGACCTGGTTGTCGAATAATCTGTCCTGATAGGCGGCGGTGGCGACTATGCAGCCCGGATGCCCGTTCGGCATATCCTCGATCAGCTCCGCTAGCAGTTTGAGGCCCACCAGCATGGTCTGCAGCGGATCATCAGCCAGTTCTTTGGCCCGGCCGAACAGGTCGTCGAACAACGCATCCTCAATCTCGATATGGCGTTCGATCAAGGCCTTGGCGAGCGCGTTCTTATCCGGGAAGTGATAGAAAAAGCCGCTTTTGGTGATCTCGGCGCTGGCGACGATTTCGTCGATGGAGGTCGCGTCGAAGCCTTTCAGCAGAACCGAGTCCTGGGCCACATCCATGATGCGCTGCCGTGTGTCTTCGCCTTTCGCCATCGGGGCCTCCGGAAAAACTGTACCGGCGGTACAGTAAATCGCGCACGCATCCCTATCGACCCCGGAGAGGCTCCGTAAGTTGTTGAAATTATGATAAAAATTAATTTCCCAAACTGGACCGCAGGTCGGCTAGGCCCGGCGCGGGGAAGCGATTACACCTAGGGCCATCAACAACGAACCAAAGGAAAATAAAATGACCAACCTGCAACCTCTGTTAAATGCCGAGACGCCGTTCCTCACGGATGGCGGATTCGAAACATGGATGTTCTTTGTTGAGGGATTTGAGGCGCCGGAATTTGCCGCCATCGTGCTGATGGATGATGAGGCCTTCAAAATTAAAGCGCGGAAGTATTTCGAACGTTTCCTGAAAATGGCCGCCGTTGCCAACACCGGCTATGTGCTGGACACCAACACCTGGCGGGGCTGCACCAAATGGGCCGGCGCACTGGGCGTGAGCGAGGCGGACATGCTGCGGCTTTCCAGAGACGCGGTTCAGTTCGCCCAGGCCCTGCGGGATGACTGGCGGACCCGGGTGACCCCGGTTCTGGTCAACGGCGTGGTCGGCCCAGCCGGCGACGGCTACGCGGCGGAAACGGCGCTCAGCGTGGCCGAAGCGGTTGCCCTCCACACGCCGCAGATCGAGGTTTTTGCCGAGACCGGTCTGGATATGATCTCCGCCATTACCATGACCAACGTGCCGGAAGCGGTCGGCATCGCCCGCGCGGCCGAGGCCAAGGGCCTGCCCGCGGTGATCTCGTTCACGGTGGAGACCGACGGCCGGCTGCCGTCCGGCCAGACCCTGGCCGAGGCGATCACCGAGACTGATCGGCAGACCAATGCATCGCCTGCCTATTACATGGTGAACTGCGCCCATCCCGATCACTTCAAGGGCGTGCTGGACGGCGACAGCGCCTGGCTCAGCCGGATCGGCGGGGTGCGCGCCAACGCGTCGCGGATGAGCCACGAGAAACTGGATCAGGCGGAAGAACTGGACGCCGGCAACCCGCAAGAGTTCGGCGAACTGCATCTGGAGCTGGCGGCAAGCCTACCGGCGCTCAAAGTGCTCGGTGGCTGCTGCGGCACCGACCACCGCCATGTCGAGTGTGTCTCCAACCAGCTGCACCATAAGGACCGAAAAGCGGCTTAAACCACCTCCGCCCTTGGTCCAAAAATGATGACGGCGGCGCCGACGAGACAAATGGCGCCGCCGATCATGTCCCAGCGGTCGGGCATTTTGCCCTCCACCAGCCACAGCCAGATCAAGGAGCCGGTGATATATACCCCGCCGTAGGCCGCGAAGGCGCGCCCGGCGAAGGCGGCGTCGATCCGGGTCAAAAGAAAGGCGAAGACCGCCAGCGCGACTAGGCCCGGAATAACCCACATCCAGGTCCCGCCGGACCGCAGCCACGTCCAAAAAGCGAAACTGCCGCTGATTTCCATCAGGGCGGCGGCGGCAAAAATAAGGCCGGTGAGGGCGTAAGTCATGGCGAATTCCTTTCCGAAATCGGGTCCGACAAAGTGCGGGACAATCGGGCGAAAATAAGTAGTCTGTCGCCCATCGAACAGACTAATCCAGAGGAGTCCTCCGACAATGTTTTTTAAGTGCTCTCATCCGGGACATCAGCACAATCATACCTGCGCCCCGGCGGCCGACCAGGGCGCCACGGTGTCCAACGGGTCCAAGACCCTGACCATTGACGTTCACTGCCACCGGCAATCCTATCCGGCCGGCGAGATGATGAATGCGGAGGCCGAACGGGTCGGCTTCGCCGCCCTGTCTTTCGGTTCCGAGCTGACCAAAAAGGTCAACAAGGAGCAGCTTGAGTATATCAAGCCCAAGATGCAGTCCATCGAAGAGCGTCTGAAGGACATGGACAAGATGGGCGTGGACATCCAGGCCATCTCCGTCTCGCCGTATCAGTATTACTACTGGGCGGAGCCGGAAGTCGGCCGCGACGTCTCCAAGATGATCAACGACGAGATGGCGGAAGACATCGCCAAGCATCCGGACCGGCTGGTCGGGCTGGGCACGATCCCGCTGCAGAACACCGAAATGGCCCTCGCCGAACTGGACCGTTGCATCAACGAGCTGGGCTTCAAGGGCGTCGAGATCAACAGCCAGGTCGGCGGTGAAGACCTGTCCGTCCCGCGGCTCGCGCCGTTCTGGGCCAAGTGCGAAGAAATGGGCATCCTGGTGTTCATCCACACTGCGGGCTTCACCCATCCGGACCGGCTGAAGGAACACTATTTCATCAATCTGATCGGCCACCCGATCGAAGCGAGCATCGCGCTGTCCTACCTGATCTTCGACGGTGTGATGGAACGGCATCCGGGTCTGAAGATTTGCGTGGCCCACGGCGGCGGTTATCTGCCGTCTTACGCGGGCCGCATGGATCACGCCTATCACGCCCGCGCCGATGTGCGGGAAGGCCTGCCTCATCCGCCGACCCATTATCTTAAGAAGTTCTACTTCGATACGATGGTGTTCGAGCCGGATCAGTTGGAGTTCCTGATCAAGAAGTACGGCGCAGACCACATCCTGCTCGGCACGGACTACCCCTATGACATGGGTGATGACGATCCGGTCGGTTTGCTGAAGCGGGTCGAAGGCCTGTCGGAAGGCGATTTCGACGCCATTCGCGGCGGCACGGCGGCAGAGCTTCTGGGCCTGTAAGTCTCTGAAATAAAACCGGATTTAACCGGCGACAGACACCCGGACGGGCCAAAATCCCGTCCGGGTGTTGTTTTTGATATATCCGTTAACATCGCGGTCATACGCAAGATACACCGTGCGTCTATGTTGGCCGCATGGAGATTTTAGCCAACAAAACACAGCGGCCTTCGGGCGCCGGCATCGCGCAAACCCTCCTCGGAGGCGAGGCGGCGGACAGCCGCTATTGGCTGACCGAAGAGGGCGCGCTGGACCGCAAGATCCAGCCGAAGCAGATCGCCGAGGTGCAGAAGAATATCCACCTGCCCATCGTCGCGAACTCGCTGCTGGCGATCTGCGTGCCGGTGGTGATGCGTCATGCGGTCGATCCGCTGCTTCTGTGGAGCTGGCTTACGCTGGTCATCGGCTGGAACATCGCCCGATTGATGTATTTCAAGAGCGTCAAAGTCGAAGCCGCGCATTTTGACTCGCAACGCCGTTGGGCCCGGCACTACACCATCGCCGCGCTGATCGCCGGCGCGCTGTGGGGATCGGCCGGCTTCATGATGTTCCCGGCGGAGCAAATCCATTATCAGGTGTTCCTGGCTTTTGTACTGGGCGGTATTTCCGCCGGTGCCGTGGCGTCCTATGCGGGCTGGCTGCCGTCTTACTATGCTTTCGTCGTTCCGGCGATTTTGCCGGTGAGCTTCTGCTTTGCCGTGCAGGGGACGGAACTCGGCTACTTCATGGGCGGTATGCTGGTTCTGTTCACCGGGATGCTGACCTTGCTGGCCAAATCGTTTAACCAGACCTTGGTTACCACGATCTCCATGCAGTTCGAGAAGACCCAGCTCGCGACGGAGCGGGATATCAGCGAGGCCTTCTTCACCCGCGCCTTCCATTCCAGCCCGGCGGTGATGGCGATTTCCAATACGCTGAACGGCACCCACTATGACGTCAACGAGGCGTGGTGCAGCCTGACCGGCTACGATTATGAAGACGCGATGGCGAACTCTTCTCTGGAATTGGGCATTTGGGCGCGACCGGAAGACCGGGCACAGATGATCGCCCAGTTGGAAGAAACCAGTTCCGCACGGGATATCGAGACGGTGTTCCTGACCAAGGACGGCGAAGAAATCGAAATGCTGGTGGCCGGCGAGTATATCGAAGCCGGCGGCGAACTCCGTTTCCTATTCATCGGCCTCGACATCAGCCGGTTGAAAGAGGTGGAGCGCCTCAAGACCGATTTCCTGTCGGTAATCAGCCACGAGTTGCGCACACCGCTGACCTCCATCAAGGGCGCCATCGGCGTGATCCAAAGCGGCGCGCTGGGCGAGCACAGTTTCGAGACCATGCGGCTCCTGCACCTGGCCGACAAAAACGCCGACCGTTTGGGCGGGCTAGTGAACGATATTCTAGACTTCGAACAGTTGCACTCCGGCCGGATGGAGTTCCGCTTCGACACCCATGACCTGAACGATATCGTGGTCGAGGCCATCGGCGACAAATCCCAAATAGCGCGGGAGAAGGGCGTCGTACTCAACTTCCAGCCCACGGACGCGCCGGCGCTGGCGCAGTTGGACAACAAACGGATGATTCAGGCGGTCAGCCAACTCCTGTCCAATGCCATCAAGTTCTCGCCGAAGAACCAGTCCGTGGATATCTCGATCCTGCGGCACGACGACAAGTTCCGTCTGGAGATCAGCGATCATGGTCCCGGCATCCCCGAGCACCAGCGGGAGACGATTTTCTCGCTGTTCAGCCAGGGCGACGGCACCG
>JAYQGD010000005.1:820-10443 GCA_038140415.1 Rhodospirillaceae bacterium | reverse complement strand
CCGCCACCCGCTCGGAAGACGGCACCGGCATCGGCCTCAGCATTGCCAAAGCCATCGTCGACGGCCATTTTGGGGACATTGATTTTGTCTCCGCCGACGGCAAGGGCACGATCTTCTTTATCGACCTGCCTTTTGACTAACTCTCTGTAAAATATCAATTAATTCCTGGATTGTGGCTCTGCGACGTGGAGTCACCGCGCCTGCCGGCACCCCTATATCAATTTGATATAGTATATATTGACTCGTTATATCTCAACGCGATATATAACGGTCCGATATAAAAACGTCACCAGGAACATTCCATGGATACCAAGACCCTTTGCCTCGCGACCCTCAGCCTGGGGGACGCCACGGGCTATGAAATCAAGAAAATGTTCGAAGAAGGTTCGTTCAGTCATTTCTATGACGCCGGTTTCGGATCGATTTATCCCGCCCTCGGCAAGCTGCTGAGTGAGGGTTTGGTGAACTGTCAGTACGTGGATCAGGCGGGGCGGCCCGACAAAAAGGTCTATAGCCTGACAGAGAAGGGCCGTGAACGGCTTGTCCAGGAACTGCACAAGGCGCCGGCCCTCGATAAAATCCGCTCCGAATGCGTAATGATGATGTTTTTCGCCCATCTGTTAAGTGATCCACAGACCGAGCGGGTCTTCGAGACGTACGTCAATCAGTACAAACAAGGCATCCAGTGCTTACGGGAATTGGACCTGAGCGACGCCGCTCATGGCCGCAAATTCGTGCATGGCCTAGGGCTCAAACTCTACGAAACGATTGTCGAGTACATGGAAGAGAATAAAGAACTGCTCTTGAACCCGCCGCCTGATCAGACGCAGATGGGCGCTTCCGGCGATGAGGAAAGCCTCCCGGGAGGTGCGGCATGAGACGGTCATATATTGTTGCCGGCGTGATCGCCGTCGGTGTTGTCGGCTGGGTCGCCTCGGGACAGTTTGGCGAACCGCCGGCGTCCATGGAAACGGCCTCATCGGGCGCGGAGGGTTCCGCCAAACCCGTTGCGATCCCGCGGGTCCGGGTTCGCGACAGCGTCGCGCAATCCCGCAAAAACGAACTGATCGTTCTCGGCCGAACGGAAGCCTCCCGCCGGCTTGATCTGCGCGCCGAAACCTCCGGCCGGATCGTTGCCATCACCAAAAAGAAGGGTGAGCTGGTGGAGAAGGGCGAGGTCATCGCCCGGCTGTCCATGGATGATCGCCAATCCCGGTTGCGTCAGGCGGCAGCCCTGGTGCGGCAGCGGGAAATCGAGTTTCAGGCCGACAAGGAATTGTCGTCGCGGAACTTCCGCTCCAAGGTAAAAGTGGCGGAGACCGAGGCCAATCTGGCGACGGCAAAGGCCTTGTACCAAAATATGAAATTGGACATCGAGCGGACCGAGATTCGCGCACCGTTTGACGGGGTCCTGGAAAAACGTCCTGTCGAGGTCGGCGATTATCTGGCCGTCGGCGGCGCGGTGGCGACGATTGTTGATCTGACGCCTGTATTGGCTGTCGGCAATGTTACCGAACAAGAAGTGGGACTGGTCAAGGTCGGTGCCACCGGTCGCGCGAAACTGGTGACCGGCGCCATCGTTAACGGCCGGATCAGATACGTCTCCACCGAAGCGACCGAGGCCACGCGCACTTTCCGCGTGGAAATGGAAATCGACAATCAGGCGCGCACGACAATTGCCGGCATGACCGCTGAAATCCGGCTACAGCTTGAAGCGTTGAAGGTGCAAAAGGTGTCGCCGGCGGTGCTGACCCTGGCGGATGACGGCGCTGTCGGGGTAAAGGCCGTGGATGCTGGCGGACAGGTCCGCTTTCACGCCGCTGAGTTGGTGGCCGAAGACCCGGACGGGGTCTGGCTTGCCGGGTTGCCGGATCAACTGACGATCATCACCGTGGGCCAGGAGTTTGTCCGCCCCGGTCAGAAGGTTGAGCCCGTGCCGCAAGAGGCGCCCGTGGTATCCCGGCTGAAAGATCAATAATGACCGGGAAAATCATCGACGCGGCGATCAGCCATGCGCGGACCGTGATCAGCGCGCTGGTGCTGATCCTGATTTCGGGCTCGGTCGCCTATGTGGAAATTCCCAAGGAGTCCGATCCGGACATCAATATTCCGATTATCTACGTGAACGCCAAGTTGGACGGTATCTCGCCGGAAGATGCAGAGCGTTTGATCGCCCGGCCGATTGAGCAGGAACTTCGCTCCATCGAAGGGGTAAAAGAGATGCGCTCGACCAGTTTCGAAGGCGGCGCCAATGTCACCCTGGAGTTCGAGGCCGGCTTTGACGCCGATGTGGCGATGTCGGATGTCCGGGAAAAGCTGGACCTGGCCAAGCCGGAACTGCCCGAACAAACGGATGAACCTACGGTCCACGAGGTGAATTTCTCTCTGTTTCCGGTGCTGACGGTGATCCTGTCGGGCGATGTGCCGAAACGGAAACTCAATTCCCTAGCCAACGAGCTGCAGGATGTTATCGAAACTATTCCCAGCGTGTTGAAGGCGGAGATTGCCGGCGACCGGGAGGATATGGCCGAATTCATCATCGACCCGGTGAAGCTTGAAAGCTATGGGATCAACGCCGGCAACGTCACTACGGCCATGCGCGCCAACAACCTGTTGGTGGCCGCCGGCGCGCAGGATACAGGTGCGGGCCGGTTCTCGATTAAGGTGCCGGGCGTCTTTGAGACCGTCCAAGACATTATGGAGATGCCGGTGCTGGTGAACGGCGATGCTGTGATCCGGGTGAAAGATGTCACTTCGGTCCGGCAGTCGTTTAAAGATCCCAAGGGTTTTGCGCGCATTGCCGGGCAAGACGCGGTGGCGCTGGAGGTCTCCAAACGCACCGGCCGTAACATCATCGATACGATTGAACAGATACGCCACGCCGTGGAGAAAGAGCGGGAGAATTGGCCGCCGGCCCTCCAGAACGCTGTCCAAGTCAGCTTCTCCCAGGACAAGTCGGATAACATCCGGCTCATGCTGCTCGATCTGCAGAACAATGTGATCAGCGCCGTGGTCCTGGTCATGATCGTCATCATCGCCTTTCTCGGGCTCCGGACGGCGGGGCTGGTGGGGATTGCGATACCCGGCTCCTTCCTGGTGGGCATCCTGGCGCTTTCCGCGCTCGGCATGACACTGAATATCGTCGTGCTGTTCAGCTTGATCCTGGCCGTGGGCATGCTGGTCGACGGTGCGATCGTGGTGACCGAGTACGCCGACAGAAAAATGATTGAAGGGGAGCCCCGGGCCATCGCCTATGGACTGGCCGCCAAACGCATGGCCTGGCCGATTATCGCCTCGACCGTGACCACATTGGCGGCGTTTCTGCCGCTGTTGTTTTGGCCCGGTGTGGTCGGGGAATTCATGAAGTTCCTGCCGATAACCCTGATCCTTACCTTATCGGCGTCGTTGATGATAGCGCTGATTTTCGTGCCGACACTGGGGTCGATCTTCGGCAAGCCGGGCGCTCTGGACGCCGCCGCGCAGCGCGCCATTGACGCCGGCGAGAAAGGCGATGTGTTCGCCGCCGGCGGGTTCACTGGCCGCTATGTCAGTATCCTGCATGCGGCGCTGCGTCATCCGGCCAAGGTCGTCGCAGCGGCATTCGCGGTGCTGATCGGTGTGCAGGTCTATTACGCGACCCATGGCAACGGCATCGAGTTCTTCCCGGAGATCGAGCCGGAAAACGCCAAGATGCAGGTGCGCGCGCGGGGCAATCTGTCCATCCATGAGCAAGACGCCATCATGCGCGAGGTGGAGCGCCGGGTGATCGCCATGGACAAGGCGCGGGAGAAGCCCGAGTTTAAAACCATCTACACCCGGACCGGCCGGGAAGAGAACAGCCAGGAATCGGAAGACATTATCGGCACGGTCTCCATCGAGTTCGCTAAATGGAACCAGCGCCGTCCCGCCAAGAAAATTCTCGCCGAGATCAAGGATCAGACAGCGGATCTGGCCGGTATTTATGTCGATGCGCGGAAAGAGGAAGAAGGCCCGCCTGTCGGCAAGCCGATCCAATTGCAGGTCACGTCCCGCTATCCCGAGCTTTTGGATCCGGTGGCGGTGCTTCTCCGCACCAAGCTGGAGAGCATGCCGGGCCTGATCAATATCGAGGATTCCCGGCCGCTGCCGGGCATCACCTGGGAGTTGGAGGTCGACCGGGCGCAGGCCGCCAAGTTTGGCGCCGACGTGCAGACCATCGGCCAGGCGGTTCAGCTTGTGACCAACGGGATCATGGTGGATGAATATCGGCCCGATTCCACGGACGATGAGGTGGAAATCCGGGTCCGCTATCCGGTCGAATTCCGCACGATCAAGCAACTCGACAATATCCGGGTGCAGACCTCATCGGGCATGGTGCCGCTGTCCAATTTCGTCAAACGCAAGGCCATGCCGAAAGTGGGGACCCTGAACAGGGTCGACGGCAAGCGGGTGCTGACGGTGAAGTCGGACGTGGAAGAGGGCGTGCTGGCGGATAATAAGGTCCGCGAGATCGCCGGCTGGCTGGCCGGTCAGAAGATCGATCCGCGCGTCGAGATTGAATTCAAGGGCGAGGATGAGGAACAACGCCAGGCGGAGGAATTCCTGTCCAAGGCGTTCGGCGTGGCCCTGTTCATCATGGCCATCATTCTTGTCACCCAGTTCAACAGCTTCTACTCGGCGCTGTTGATCTTGTCCGCGGTGATTATGTCCACCATCGGCGTGTTTATCGGCCTGATCATCACCGGCCAGCCGTTCGGCATCGTGATGAGCGGCGTCGGGGTAATCGCTTTGGCCGGTATTGTCGTGAACAACAATATTGTTCTGATCGACACGTTCGATCATGTGCGAAAGACCGTGAAGGACCCGATGGAAGCGATATTACGGACCGGCGCCCAGCGTATGCGGCCGGTGCTGCTCACAACTGTGACCACCATCCTCGGCTTAATGCCCATGGTGCTGAGCACCAATATCGATTTTGTGACCCGCGAGGTCACTATCGGCGCGCCGTCCACTCAATGGTGGACCCAGCTCTCGACAGCGATTGCTTTCGGGTTGGGCTTCGCGACGGTCTTAACGCTGGTGGTGACGCCGGCGTCTCTGATGATCCGGGCGAATGTTCAGGATTGGTGGCGGTCGCGCAATGAGAAGGCCGACGTGGAGCCCGCGCTTAGTCCGGCTGAATAGCGGATGGCCTCCTAGCCGCCGGGTTTCGCCGTTTCCGGTTCGTCCTCGTCATCGTCGTCATCGAAGTCGAGGGCGGCATCGGGATTCTCCGCTGCCTGGCGTTCCAGCTTTTTGTAGCTGTTGGGACTAAAGGCGATGCTGATCAAATAAAGAAACAGAATGAGCGTCAAAGTCAGCCAAGGCGCGCTGACAATCAGCGCCGCCAGCAACGCGACGGTCAATAATAGAAACAGCGCATAATTTCGGGGAATGCGAACATTCTTGAAGGAATAGGTGGGGATGCGGCTGACCAGTAAAAACGCCACCCCAACAATTACCGGTCCGACCACCAGCGGATGGCGCAAGATCGGCCAGTCCAGGTGAAACGACATGATGAGCGGCAGCAGCACCAGCCCGGCGCCGGCCGGGGCGGGCACGCCGGTGAAGAAGTTCTTGGTCCAAGGTTGTTGATCCGGCTTTTCCAGATCCGTGTTGAAGCGCGCAAGGCGCAAGGCGCAGCAGACACTGAACAGCAACACTAGAACCCAGCCGATGGGCCCGGCGGATTTCATGGTCCAAAGATAAAGCAGCAGCGCCGGCGCCACGCCGAAACCGATAAAGTCGGACAGGCTGTCCAACTCCGCGCCTAGTTTGCTGGTGCTCTTCAGCAGCCGGGCGATCCGGCCGTCCAACGCGTCCAGGATCGCGGCGATCACCAGCGACCAGACGGCGGCCTCCCAGCGTCCCTCCAAACCAAAACGCAGCGCGGTCAGGCCAGCGCAGACCGCCAGCATGGTCAGCATGTTGGGGATCATCCTGTTAAATGACACGGCCTTGCGGCGTTCTCCCTTGGGTCCGAACATTCTAGCGCACCTCTCCAACTCGGTTGTCTTCCGTCGCTTGCAGGTCCGCAATCACGGTCTCCCCGGCGATGGTTCGTTGCCCGACGGCGACAAGGGCGGAAATGCCGTCGGGGAGATAAACGTCTACCCGGCTGCCGAACCGGATCAGGCCGAACCGCTCGCCGGTACGAAGCTGCTGCCCCTCGGCGACGTCGCATTTGATCCGCCGCGCCACCAGTCCGGCGATCTGGACGAACCCGATATCCGGGCCCGCCTCGCTGGTCAGCCGGTAGCTCTGGCGTTCATTGTGTTCGCTAGCCTTGTCGAGAGAGGCATTCAGAAATTTCCCCGGCCGGTAAGCCATCTGGGCAATGGTTCCAGAGATCGGGATTCGGTTCACGTGCACATCAAAAACGTTCATGAAGATGGAAACCCGGCTGAGCGGTTCGCTGCCGAGACCGATTTCTTCCGGCGGCCCGGCCGGCTGCACCATGCAGACAACCCCGTCGGCCGGACTAATGACCAGCCCCTCGCGGGTCGGCGTGGTGCGGTCGGGGTCACGGAAAAAATAAACACACCACAGGGTTAGGATGACGCCGACCCAGCCGGCCGGCTCCTGCCAATAGAACAGGCCGGCGGTGATCACGGCGAAGATGGCGATAAACGGCCAGCCGGCGCGGTTGATGGGGACCAAAACTGATGTCAGCACGTCAAAGAATTCCCGGGAATTATAGAAGCGAATCCTAACCGTAGATCACGCACCATAACGGATAAGACCAAATACATAGTCGATTTCGTGAGTAAACGGAATGGCTTATGGAAAATTGGGCGAGACTGGAGACTAGCCGCGGCCGGAAAACGAATCCAAGCTCATCACGGTGCGCAGCAAATCGGCAACGGTTTTTGCTTTCATTTTCTCCATCACCCTGGCGCGGTGCACCTCGACCGTCCGCTGGGTGATGCCCAAATCAAAAGCGATCTGTTTGTTGAGTTTGCCCTTGGCGATAATTTCCAGCACGTCCCGTTCCCGCGGAGTCAGGTTCTCCAATCGCTGGCGGATATCGTCCTGGTGGCCCAGCGCGTCTTTCAGCTTGTTGCTTTCGTTGATCGCCTTATCGACGGTTTCCAGCAGTAACTGGTTGTTGATAGGCTTCTCGACAAAATCAAAAGCGCCTTCCTTCATGGCGCGAACAGCCATTTGGGTGTCGCCATGGGCGGTGACAATGATGATCGGCAGGCTGGAAGGTTGAGAGCTCAGCTTGGTTTGGAGATCAAGCCCGCTGATGCCCGGCATACGCACGTCCAACAGGATGCAGCCGGGAGACTCGACCGGCAGCGCGTCCAGAAAATCGTTGCCGCTGTTGAAAGTGACCACGTTCAGGTCCACCGACTCGAACAGGTCCTTCATCAGTTCCCGGCTCGCTTCGTCATCCTCGACCACGTAGACTGTCGCTTCGTCAGCCAATTTTCCTGCCTCCAGGCATCACACGTTTTTACCGTCCACTTCTTATCAGAAGTAGTATTAACGTCCGGTTGTAAGGTTTCAAGCTTCCCGTGAATAGGCGCCTTTCAGAGCAGAATCTATAGCGGCCATAATCTCGTCGATATTGAACGGTTTTGTCAGATAAGTGTGGAATCCGGCGTCGATTCCCTTCGCAATATCGTGTGGCATGGCGGCCGCAGAAAGCGCAATCACCGGGATATCGGCGGTTCGGGACTCTTTCTTTAGGCGGATATTGGTCTCGTATCCGTCGATGCCGGGCAGGTTGATATCCATAAAGATTACATCGGGCATCAGGGCACGGGCCAAATCGATCCCTTCCTCACCGGTGGTGGCGGAGATCAGGGATAGTCCGGGGAAATGACTAATGACTTCGCTCATCAACTCCAGGTTAGACGTATCGTCTTCAACATAGAGAATGACGCAGTTGTCTCTTTTTGAGGCGCCCATTGCCGAGTGGCCGGCAGAATGGTTCCTGAGCGGGCTGGAGAAAGAGGCCGCCGGTGATGTCGTCGGCAGTTCAAGCCAGAAGACGCTGCCCATGCCCAACTGGCTGGAAAAGCCGATCCGCCCGCCCATGGTTTCCACCATCTGTTTGGTGATGGTCAGGCCGATGCCGGTACCCTCAATGCCGTCCTGATCCGCCCCTAGGCGGGTGAATGGTTCAAATAATCTGGACTGATTTTCCTCGCTGATGCCCCGGCCCGTGTCTTCGACGGTGAAGCGAAGCATATCGTTGTCCTGTTTGGTGCAGGATACGATGACCCGGCCGCCTCTGACATTATATTTGATAGCGTTGGACAAAAAGTTCAGCAACGCCTGCTTGAGGCGCATGCGGTCTGCATGGATCCTCGGCAGATTCCGGGGCTCTGTGTCGTTGATGATGGTGACTTTGTTCCGCTCCGCCTGGGCGGCGATCAGCGCGATGCTCTCTTGGATCGTTTCCTTGGGATCGACGTCTTCCGGGGAGACCGAGAACTGACCGGATTCAACTCGGGACAGATCCAGAATATCGTTGATCAGTTGCAGCAGGTGCCGGCCGCTGTTCAGAATTTGCCCCACTTGACGCTGCTGGCGTTCGCTGAGCTGTTCCTTCCGGTTTTGCAGAAGCAACTGCGCATACCCCAGCACCGCGTTCAGCGGCGTCCGCAGTTCATGACTCATGCTCGAGAGGAATTCCGATTTGGCCCGGTTGGCGAACTCGGCATCCCGCTTAGCGAGTTCGAGCGCCTCCTGAACCATGTGCTGTTCAGTGACGTCCTGTGTCGTGCCCAAGACAGCCAGAGCAGTTCCATCGTCGTCATAACTGATTTCACCTTGGGCGTGGACGTACTTCACCGCGCCCTCGTCAAGCGCCAGCCGATAGGCCGCGGAAAACGACGTGCTCTGATTCTCGACCGTTTTTTCTACGATGTTCCGGACCCAAGGGCGGTCCTCCTCATGGATCAGGGAAATAAACTGATCGTATTCGACGGCCGGGCCTGCCGGGTCCAGCCCGAAAAGCCGGTAATGTTCACCCGACCACCACAGATCGCCGTTCACCAAATTCCGCTGCCAGCTTCCCAGCTTGGCGATGCGTTGCGCCGTGTCCAAGCCCCGGTTACTGGCTTCGATCCGGCTCTCCGCCAGTTTCCTTTCCGTAATGTCCATGGACAGGATGAAGACGCCGACCACCTCGCCAGTCTCGTCGACATCCGGGGTTAAGGACACGTTGGTGACCACTTCAGATCCGTCGGGCATGGGCAACACATTGTCGTAATTCACGTGTTCGCCGGCAAAGGCCTGATCGACATAGCCTTGAACCCGATCCAGCGTGTCCTGGCCGAAGATGTCGACGAAATTTTTTCCGACGACGTCGTCCCGACGCAGGCCCACCGTTTCGAAATAGCGGTTGGCGAAGGTGAAATTCAGATTCCGGTCGTTGTAACCGATAAAGGCCGGCACCTGATCGGTGATGAGGCGCAACCGGTCTTCGCTTTCCCGAATAGCCTGCTCACGCAGCTTTTGCTCGGTGACATCGGCGTAAATGATGATGGTGTTACCGTTCTGCAGCCGGTGTTTCCGGATCTGCGCCCAACGGCCGTTGAGCAAGGATTCGATGGTAGAATCAGATTCCTCTGTATCCATCAGGCGGGATT
>JAYQGD010000005.1:0-810 GCA_038140415.1 Rhodospirillaceae bacterium | reverse complement strand
GCGGGATTCGATCCACGCGTCCCGATCGTCCTCGTTGTCGAAATCTCGTGACTCGGCAAGAACCCGAATAAAGTCCGAATATTGCCTGCCTTCCTGTAATTCTTTGAGGGCCGCCTGATGTTCATCACGGAAATAGCCATTGCAGTAGACGAAGCGGTCGTCGGCATCCCAAAGCGCAAAGCCCTCCGAGAAGTTCTCAATGGAGGTGAAAAACAGGCTTTGGGTTTTTTCCGCCTGATCCCTGGCCAAAACCTCGGCGGTCTCTTCAATCGAGGTCCCGTGATATCCGATAAATTCACCGTTTTCATCGAAACGGGGGACGCCATTAGAGCGCATGTAGTGGACCTTGCCGTCGGCGGCGGTCAGTTTAAAGCGGAAGTCCCTGAATGGGCGGCGGGCGTCCAGATCGGCAATATGGTTCTTCCAAACATCGTCGCTGTCTTGCGGGCCGGCAATGTCCCAGCGCCGCTTACCCAAGCGTTTGTCAGCAGCGACGATTCCAGGTTTGCCACCGGCGGCGGACATATAGGTGAAGCGATGTTCCGCGTCGGTTTCCCAGAACCTGTCGGCGGCGGCCTCCGCGAAATCCTGAAACCGGCGTTCGGATTCTTCGACCGCACGTTGGGCTTCCTTGATCTCGGTGATGTCGTTGATCACCAGCATGGTCGCCTCTTCGCCCTGCCAGGTGATCAGTGACGAGGAATCCGTCGCGTAGAATTCAGAGCCGTCGAGACGGACATGGCGTATCTCAACCGGGCGCGGTTCCGCGGACCTCAGCAATTGGCGGCGGCGGAGGATCAGAAGTTGTTG
>JAYQGD010000004.1:0-18491 GCA_038140415.1 Rhodospirillaceae bacterium | reverse complement strand
AACGCGGGCCAGCAAAAGCCTTCCTTCACCGGCACGGCGCCTTCAATCATGGCGCCCAGCCGGTCCGGGCCGGTGACGCCGGCCGCCGGGGCCGGGACATGGATCGTGTACAAACGCATGGCGCTTTATCTACTCAATAAATTCGGGAAAAAACAGGCCGCTTTGGTACGGCGGCCCGTTATTTATCAGCCGTCCTTGTCGGAGAGCGTCCCCTTGGTGGACGGCACCGCGTTGGCGGCGCGGGGATCGATGCTCACCGCTTCCCGAAGCGCGCGGGCCAGGCCCTTGTACGCGCTCTCGATAATATGGTGATTGTTCTCCCCATAGAGATTGTCCACGTGCAGGGTCAGACCGGCCGCCTGCGCGAAGGCCTGGAACCATTCGCGGAACAGTTCCGTGTCCATCTCGCCCAGCTTGGGCCGGGTAAAGCCGACTTTCCACACCAGATACGGCCGGTTGGAACAATCCACCACCACCCGGGTCAGCGCCTCGTCCAGCGGCACCAAGGCGTTGCCGTAGCGGGTGATCCCCGCCCGGTCGCCCAGCGCCTTTTTGACCGCCTCGCCGATCACGATGCCCGTGTCTTCGGTCGTGTGGTGAAAATCGATGTGGAGGTCGCCGTTGGCCGTCACGTCCAGATCCATCAGGCTATGACGGGACAGCTGCTCCAGCATGTGATCGAGAAACCCGATCCCGGTGGAGACATTATAAACGCCGGTGCCGTCCAGATTAACGGACGCCTTGATCTGCGTTTCCTTGGTGTTGCGTTCCACGCTGGCCTGCCGCATGGCGCACCTCCTACATAAAACTTTGACTAAAGTCCCAAAACGGCGGCCCTTGTAACAGACAAGGGGAGTCCGCGCTAGAGCCTAGAATAATTTGCAAAAATGAACGGGAAGTTGATGGCCTGAAACCGCCGTTGCCATTGACCGCCCGCCTGTAAAAAACTACATCCTCTGTTCAACGAACAACCGGCCGGGCGCGATCCGGCCGCACCACCAGGAGACCAGGGCCATGTCCAACGACGGAGCGTCGGGGAACTTCCCGAACTGGCACGCCACGACCATCCTCTGCCTGCGCAAGGGCGGCGAGGTTGTCGTCGCCGGCGACGGCCAGGTGAGCATGGGCGACACGGTAGTGAAATCCAACGCCATGAAGGTGCGGCGCTTGTCCAATGACAGCGTGATCACCGGCTTTGCCGGCGCGACCGCCGACGCCTTCACCCTGTTCGAGCGGCTGGAAGCCAAGCTGGAACAGTATCCGGGCCAGCTCACCCGCGCCTGTGTCGAGCTCGCCAAGGACTGGCGGACGGACCGCTATCTCCGCCGGCTCGAAGCCCTGATGGCCGTGGCCGACGAAAAAGTGTCGCTGATCGTGTCCGGCACCGGCGACGTGCTGGAGCCCGAGGACGGGATCATCGGCATCGGGTCAGGGGGCAACTATGCGCTCGCTGCCGCCCGCGCGCTGATCGACCGGGACGATCTGGACGCCGAGGCTATTGCCAAGAAAGCGATGGAAATCGCCGCCGACATCTGCGTCTACACCAACCAAAACATCATCATCGAGAAACTCGCCGCCAAATGAGCACCAAAGGTACCAACTTTTCGCCTCGGGAAATCGTCTCCGAGCTCGACCGCTATATCATCGGTCAGAACGACGCCAAGCGCGCCGTCGCCGTGGCGCTCCGCAACCGCTGGCGGAGGCAACAACTGGATGACGATCTCCGGGAAGAAGTGCTGCCCAAGAACATTCTGATGATCGGGCCCACCGGTGTCGGTAAGACCGAGATCGCCCGCCGGCTCGCCAAGCTGGCCCAGGCCCCGTTCCTCAAAGTCGAGGCCACCAAATTTACCGAGGTCGGTTATGTGGGCCGGGATGTGGAATCCATCGTCCGCGACCTGGTCGAGATCGCTATCCACGAAACCCGGGAGCGCCAGCGCAAGACGGTGACCGCCAAGGCGGAAATCCATGCGGAGGAGCGGGTGCTGGACGCGCTGGTCGGTGAGAACGCCAGCGCCGATACCCGTCAGAAATTCCGCAAGATGCTGCGTGAAGGCCAGCTCGCCGACAAGGAAGTCGAGATCGAGGTGGCGGAAAGCGCCGCCGGCGGTATGCCCACCTTCGATATTCCCGGCATGCCCGGCGCGCAGATGGGGATGATCAACCTCAACGACATGTTCGGCAAAGCCTTCGGCCAGCAAAAGACCCTGAAGCGGATGAACGTGGAAGAGTCTTACGAAATTCTGATGGCGGAAGAGAGCGACAAATTATTGGATGAGGACGCCATCATCCGCGACGCCATGGAGACGGTGGAAAACAACGGCATCGTCTTTATCGACGAGTTCGACAAAATCACCGCGCGGTCAGAACGGATGGGCGGCGACGTCAGCCGGGAAGGGGTGCAGCGGGATCTGTTGCCGCTGATCGAAGGCACCACGGTTGCCACCAAATACGGCACCATCAAAACCGACCATATCCTGTTTATTGCATCCGGCGCGTTCCACCTGGCCAAGCCGTCCGACCTGTTGCCCGAGTTGCAGGGCCGCCTGCCGATCCGGGTCGAGCTCCGCGCATTAAAAGAAGAGGACTTCGTCCGCATCCTGACCGAGCCCGAGGCCAGCCTGATCAAACAATACGTGGCGCTGATGGGCACGGAAGAATTGACCCTCGAGTTCACCGACGACGCGATCAACGAACTGGCCCGCCTCGCCGCCGAGATCAACGGCACGGTCGAGAACATCGGCGCGCGGCGGCTGCACACGGTGATGGAAAAACTCCTGGAAGAGATCAGCTTCACCGCCACCGACCGGGCCGGCGAAACGGTCACCATCGACGCCGCCCTGGTCCAGGAACGGGTCGGCGACCTCCTCAAAGGCGGGGACCTGACGAGGTTTATTTTATAAATATATTTATATTTTAAGTTGAAATCATTCCGTAACTGTTACAAAGTCTAATATCCCAAGATATTGATTTTGGCAGAAACATATTGACAATTAGACCAATATGTAGTATTCGTTATATTGGCGGACTCTGAATCCCGAGCTTCAGGTTTTCGAACTTGCGGCGTGTGTTTATCACTAAGGAATCCGGGGTCCGCTTACTTATGACTTCTCAACAATTTGAAATATTTGCAGATGAGGCTTGGACCCACTCAAGCCCTCCTTTGAATCGATATTGGATGTTTCTGGGCGGTATTTTTGGAGACTCACCCTCGATGGATAGACTCGATACGCGATTACGAATGGTGCGAAGTGACGATGGGATTTCAGGCGAGATCAAATGGAAAAGCCTCTCCGAAGCGAACTACGAGTGTTACATTGAGTTCGTCGATACTCTTTTCGAATCAATTCTGTCCGGCGAAGTAAAGTTTAGACAAATGTTTTTAGATCGAACGTTTGTCTGGCAACCAAAGCGAGATCAGGCCGAAATTACCGACATCGAATCTCAGTTCAAACTCTATTATCAATTTTTGAAACATGCATTTGGGCTTAAATATTTGCCTCGAGCTGCGGGGGTTGATCAAATAGAGTTGCTCGTCCGACTGGACAATCATTCGAGTCAGCCAAACAAAGAAAAGCTTGTGGATTTCTGCGCCACATTGCCAAGAATATTGGAGAGACATGACGTTCGCGTATCTGTGTCATTCCTGAACAGTAAAAAAGCCCCAAGAATTCAGGTGTGGGACCTGCTGATTGGGGCCGCGGGATCCCATGGAAACAGAATGCATTTGAAAAGGTCTGATGGTCAAAGAGGTATGACCAAGAAGCAGAAACTGCGCGATAACTTTTGCAAACATGTCTATCAATCCTTGAAGAACATTGACGCGCAAACCAGGGGGTCGAAAGCTTTCAACTGGTTTGAAACAACGGGTCTAGGTACAAATTTTGCCAATTTCTACGAACCAAATTTGAGAATTAGGAAATTTATACCCAAACAACACCTCGTTGATGCAGGATGACAAAACGATCATCTCAATGCGAGGGGCGAATATATTGGCCCAGATATAGTTCGAAGAAGCTAAACGACAAACACCGGCAAGAAATCACGGTGCTTATTCCACGATCGTCCGGAAGGTGAGGTTGATCCGAGGGTCAAACACCCGTTTGGTGGTGGGCAGGCGGTGACGCCAATTGTCCTGGGTCGCGCCGGTCATGATCAGCAGGCTGCCGTGGGCGAGCATCATGGACCAGCTGTCGCCGCCGTCGGCGGGCTTCATGGCGAACTTGCGCGCCGCGCCCAAGGACAGCGACGCGATTGCGCCATTGGGTTTTAAGTCCTTCTCATCATCGCTGTGCCAGGCCATGCCCTCGCTGCCGTCGTGGTAGAGGTTCAACAGACACGAATTATAGGTCTCGCCGCTTTCCGTCTCGATGCGTTGTTTGAGCTCGGCCAAGGCCGGCGTCCACGGGAGCGCCGTCCGCGACACGCCGGAATAGGCATATTGAAACGGCGCGTCCCCGTACCAGGCGACCTTGCGCTTGGTGGTGATCTTGCGGCCGAACATGATCGCCGTGTCCCGCCGCCAGTCGATCCCGGTCATCAGCGCGTCGAAATATTTATCCGCGTCGGCGGCGCGCAAAATAGGGCCGTAATAATAGACCTCCCCGCCGTGGGGCAGCAGGTTATTCGTCCGGTCAATTAAGGGTTCAAACAGGTCCATGCCTGATAGGCCTCTTTCATGCAGTTGCCGCAGGGCCGGTAGCCGGCGTCCCGCGCCTCATTTTCATTTTTGAAGAACACCCGGTTGGCGCGGTGCATGCGCTTGCCCGAGCCGCAGTCCAACGTGCCGTAGATTTTCAAGCGGCTGTTGCCGCCCACGCGCAAGCGCCCGCGTCTAAGATCACACCGTAAGTCCTGATCGGAAATGTCTGAATGCTGGATCATGGGGACAGACTAACAGTCCCGCCCAAAAGACCCTATCCGGAAATTGCGGGCTATTTGACCTCGTAGACCGAGAGCTTCACCGCGTCGGGCAGGCGGGCGCCGGTGGCGATAAACACCGTGTTGTTCACCCAGTTGTACTTTTTGCTTTTGCTGTTGGTTTCCAGCACCGGGGTGGAGCGGAAATAGTACGAATTCGGGTCCGCGTCTTCGCCCTTGGCCAGTTTTTCCAAGACCTCCGGCGGGCCGTGGCGGAAGCCGATGTTCTGGATATAAATATAAACGCCGTCGTCGGTCACCATGGCGTAGCGGGTGTCGAGGAACGCGCTGCCGTCCTCCTTGATCAGCCGCCAGTCGGCGCCCGAATTGAGGATCGTGCCGTTGATGCGCTCGCCCTCCACCGTGCCTCCGGTGATGTTGATGATTTGCCGGATGCCTTGCGGCGTTTGGCCAATATCAACCGGCGGATCCAGGGTGACAGTGGCGTCAAAGAAGTGAACAAGTTCGATATCCATATGTGCAGATTTACCCGGCCCACCCGCCTGAATCAATGAGGTAGATCACATATGGCGATATTTATTTTCCGCCGAATTCACGCGTTATTTCCCGGTAATGGGCTGGACCGAAGCGGCCTGATCGGAGACACTCCGCGCCCGAGAAGGAGACGTGGCATGAGCCTACCCAGTGTGTTTAAGAAAATCGCCTGTCTGGAAGATTTGGAGACTCCGGCCCGCGCCCGGCTGCCCCAGTCCCTGTTTGAGTTCGCCGTGGTCGGGGTGGAGGCGAACATCACCCGCGCCGCCAACCGCGCCGCCTTCGACGAGATTTTTCTCAAACCCCATACCTTAAAAGACGTCTCCAAACGGGAGATCAAAAATGACCTGTTCGGCCACACCTATGATATGCCCTTCGGCATCTCCCCCATGGGGGCCTCCGCCATGTTCGGGTTCGAAGCGGACCTGGCGTTCGCCCGGGCGGCCAAGGCGGCCAACATTCCGTTTTGCATGAGCGGCAGCGCCCTGATCCCCATGGAAAAGGTGGCCCAGGCCAATCCGGATGTCTGGTTTCAGGCCTATGTGGAGGCCAGCCGAGAGTCCATGGAGGTGCTGACCAACCGGGTCGGCAACGCCGGCATCAAGACCCTGGTGGTCACCGTCGATGTGCCGGTGCCGGGCAACCGCCGCACCCAATTGCGCAAGGGCTTCGAATATCCGATCCGGCCCAGCGCCCGGATTGCCTGGGACGGGCTCACCCATCCGCGCTGGCTGCTGGGCACGTTCTTCCGCACCCTGATGACCACCGGCATGCCGCATATCGAAAACTACGGCGCGGGCCGAGGCATCCCCATGATCTCCACCTCCGCGCCGCAGCGCAAACATGTCCGCGACGCGCTGGACTGGGAAGACATGAAATGGCTCCGGGACACATGGAAAGACCGGCTGCTGATTAAGGGCGTGCTCGCACCCGAAGATGCAGAGCGCGCCAACGAGATCGGCTTGGACGGGCTCATCGTCTCCAACCACGGCGGGCGGCAGTTGGACACGGCGCTGCCGTCGCTGAAAGCGCTGCCCGGCATCGTGGCGGCGCGGGGCGATCTCACCATCATTCTCGACAGCGGCATCCGCCGGGGCACCGACGTGGTGAAGGCGCTCGGCCTGGGCGCGGATTTCGTCTTCGCCGGCCGGCCGTTTTTGTACGCCGCCAGCCTGGGCGAGGAACCCGGCGTGGCGCACGCGATCGAGATACTGGCGAGCGAAATCGACCGCACCCTGGCGCTCCTCGGCCTCACCGATTTCGCGGACGCCGCGGAGAGGTTGGTGGTGGCATAGACTCCCCGGCGTTTCCCTCCTAGTCTCCCTGTCAGAACAACCAATCAGTGGGGGAGGTCATCCATGACAAGCGACAGGTTCGACGTGAGCGGGAAGGTGGTGATCATCACCGGCGCGGGGCAGGGGATCGGCCGGGATTACGCCCTGGCCTTTGCCGAGGCCGGCACGATCCCGGTACTGGCGGAGATCAACCAGGACAATCTCGATAGCGTTGCCGCAGAAGTGAAAGCGGCGGGCGGCGACTGCCTGGCCGTGCAAACGGATGTGGGCGATCCGGACTCGGCCCAGGCCATGGTGGAACAGGCCCTGGCGGCCCACGGCAAGATCGATGTGCTGATCAACAACGCGGCGATCTTCGCCTCGATCCCCAGCCGGCCGTTCGATGAAATCCCGTTCGAGGAATGGCAGGCGGTGCTGCATGTGAACATCACCGGCTCGTATCTGTGCGGGAAGTCTGTGGCCCCGGCCATGCGCCAGGCCGGCGAAGGCCGGATCATCAATATCTCGTCCGGCACCGTGCCCCAGGGCGCGCCCGGTTTCATGCACTATGTCACCTCCAAGGCGGCGGTGATCGGCATGACAAGGGTGATGGCGCGGGAGCTCGGCGATCGCAACATCAATGTCAACGCGATCATGCCCGGCTACACTGTGACCGAGATCGATCACGCCAGCATGAACGACGATCTGCACGAGATGATCACCAGTCACCGGTTGCTGAAGCGCCACGAAACGCCGGACGATTTGATCGGTCTGGCGCTGTTTCTCTCGTCGCCGGCAAGCTCGTTCATCAGCGGCCAGACCATCGCCTGCTGCGGCGGCGAGGTCATGCTTTAGACGGCGTTCGTTCCAGATTGACGGTGGGGTGCATCATGTTGTTCCGCCCCGGCATGACCCGGCGGTAACTCACGGCTTCGGCGATGTGGACCCGGCGCACGTCTGTCTCCCCCTCCGGATCGGCCAGGGTGCGGGCGACGCGCAGCACCCTGTGATAGCCCCGCGCGGTCAGGTGCAATCGCTCCGCCGCTTCGGCCAATAGTTTCCGCCCCTCCGCATCCGGCGCGGCGATGTCTTCCAGCAAGCGTCCGTCGGCCGCCGCGTTGGTGCGGATGGGATGCTCGCCGCCGGTGTTTTTAAACCGTGCCAACTGCCGGGCGCGCGCATTGGCGACCCGCGCCGCCACGTCCGTGGAACTTTCCGCCGGGGGCGGCAGGCTGAGATCGGCCGGCAGGACCGGCGGCACCTCCAAATGCAGATCGATCCGATCGAACAACGGTCCGGAGATGCGGGGCTGATAATCCGCGCCGCATTGTGGCGCTCTATTACATGCCTGCGCCGCGTCCCCCAGATAGCCGCAGCGGCACGGGTTCATCGCCGCGATCAGTTGAAACCGGGCGGGATACGAAATATGCGCATTGGCCCGGGCAACCATGGTGTGGCCGGTCTCCAACGGTTGGCGCAGCGCCTCCAGCGCGGCGCGCTGAAACTCCGGCAGCTCATCCAGGAACAATACGCCCAGATGCGCGAGAGACACCTCGCCTGGCTTGGCGCGCAGGCCGCCGCCGACCAAAGCCGGCATGGACGCCGAGTGATGGGGCGCGCGGAAGGGCCGCTGACGGATCAAGCGCCCGCCTTCCAAAACCCCGGCGACGCTGTGGATCATGCTGACCTCCAGCGCTTCCGCCGGGTCCAGATCGGGGAGGATGCCGGGCAGCCGCGCCGCCATCATGGACTTGCCCGAGCCGGGGGGCCCGCTCATCAGCATATTGTGGCCGCCGGCCGCCGCAATCTCCAGGGCGCGTTTGGCGCTCTCCTGGCCCTTGATGTCGACCAGGTCCATGGCTTGGGTTTCGGCCGCAGCCAGTTTGGGCTCCGGCGGGGACAGGGGCTGATGGCCCTTGAAATGATTGATCAGCGACAGGATCGTCGGCGGGGCCAGGACCTCCAGCCGGCCGGCCCAGGCCGCTTCGCCCCCTTGCACGCCGGGACAGATGAGGCCTAAGTCTTTGCTGTTGGCGTGGATGGCGGCGGGCAGGACGCCGGCGACGCCGGCCAGCTTGCCGTCCAGCGCCAGTTCGCCAAGCGCGGCAAAACCCGCCAGCGCGTCTTGGGGGATGACCCCCATGGCGGCCAACAGGGCCAGCGCGATCGGCAGGTCGAAATGACTGCCTTCTTTGATCAGGTCCGCCGGCGACAGGTTGACCGTGATCCGGTCCGGCGGCAGATCCAGGCCGATGGCCACCAGCGCGGCGCGCACGCGTTCGCGCGATTCACCGACCGCCTTGTCGGGCAGACCGACAATGTTAAAAGCCGGGTTCCCCGCCGCCATCTGCACCTGCACATCGACGGCAAGCACATCAATGCCCTGAAAGGCGACTGTATTTATCCTTGCAACCATATCCCCCCTATGGCGGGGCCAGAGGGGGGTTTGGGGGGATAAGGCGCAATTAATTTGACGTGTTTGCCGCACACGGCCTAAACAGGGGCATGTCTTCCGAGAAAATTCAGGCGGTCACCACCTTTCACGCCGCCGGCTATGACCAGTACGGCAAGCGGTTTCTGGAGAGCTTCGACGCGCACTGGCCGGCGGACGTGGTGCTGCATGTGTACTGCGAAGATGTGGCGCCGGCGGTGCATAGCGACCGGTTCGTCTATCACGACCTGGCGGACGACGCCGAGCTCGCCGCGTTCAAGGCGCGCCACGCGGATACACCGAAACATCGCGGCATCCTGGACGACGGCGACTACGGCTATCGCTGGGATGCGGTGCGCTTCGCCCACAAGGTATTTGCCCTGACCGGCTGCGCCCTGGGCCCCGCCGGGACCGAGGGCCGGCTGTTCTGGATCGATGCGGACACGGTGACCCATTCAGAAGTGCCGGCGTTTCTGTTCGCCGCCACCCTGCCGGATCATGTGTACACCAGTTACTTGGGCCGGCCCCATGCGTACCCTGAATGCGGCTTTGTCGGCTACCGGCTGGATCATCCGGCCCACGCGGAGTTCATGAGCTTCTGGCGGGAGCTATATCTGAACGATTCACTGTTTGAGCTGCCGGAATGGCATGACTCTTTCGTCTATGACGTGATCCGCCGGACCTTTGAGGAGAAGGGAAAGTTCTCGAGCCTCGATATTGCCGCCACCGCCCCGCCGTCGGACCACCCGTTCGTTAACTCGATCCTCGGGCAGTATATGGATCACCTCAAAGGGAGTGAGCGAAAAGAGGCGGGCGGGTCTTTTGCAGAGGATTATGTGAACGATCAATCCAATTAGTCATCCACGGGCCGCCAAAGGCGTGACCCGTGGACCCATCTTCCCATAAAAATGGGTACGCGGATCACGGTTACGCCGGTCCGCGCGTAACGGGCAATTGGGTTATTCCGCCGTCCGGTCCAGCTTGCTCTCGATCGCGTCCCAGATGTCGGCTTCCAACGTCGTGCCGTCGAAGTGGTTGATCTCCTGCAGGCAGGTGGGCGAGGTGACATTGATCTCGGTCATGTAATCGCCGATCACGTCGATGCCGACGAAGATCAATCCCTTCTCCTGCAGGGCTGGGCCGATGGCCTCGCAGATTTCCTGCTCCCGCGAGGTGAGGGTGGTCTTCTCCGCGCTGCCGCCCACATGCAGATTGGACCGGCTTTCCCCGGCGGCGGGCACCCGGTTCAACGCACCGGCGGGCTTGCCGTCGATCAAAATAATCCGCTTGTCGCCCTCACGCACGGCGGGCTCATAGCGTTGGACGATGATGGGCTCCCGGTAAAGCTGGGTGAACAGCTCCAACAGGGAATTGATGTTCTCATCGTCCGGGCCGATATGGAACACGCCGGCGCCGCCGTTGCCGAACAGGGGCTTGATGATCAGGTCTTTGTGCTCCTTGCGGAACTCCATGATCTTTTCCTGGTTGGACGTGATGATGGTCGGCGGCATCAGTTCCGGAAAGTGAGTGACAAACAATTTCTCCGGCGCGTTGCGGACGCTGACCGGGTCGTTGACCACCAGGGTTTCCGGATGCACATGCTCCAGCAAATGGGTGGCGGTGATGTAGGCCATGTCGAAGGGCGGGTCCTGGCGCATCAGCACCACGTCGGCCAGAGCCAGATCGATCCACTCCTGATCACCCAGCGTAAAGTGATCGCCATCGACTCGGCGCACCTGCAACGGCCGCGCGCCCGCCATGATCCGGCCATTGGTCAGGGCCAGGTCCTGGGGCAGATAGTGATAAAGGCTATGGCCCCGCTTCTGCGCCTCCAGGGCGAGCACGAAAGTGCTGTCGGCGCTGATGTCGATCGCGTCGATCGGGTCCATTTGAATGGCGACAAGAAGACTCATGGTCGGGCCTGCTGAATAATTTTTATGCGGCCCTATTGTCTAAGAAGGGAGGTCTCTACACAACGATGAAAAAAGTGTTGGTCCGTGCCGAGGCTTATCTCAGGATTTTTCCTCGAACGCCTTCTTCTTCAGGCGTACGTGGCTGACGACTTTCTTCACATGCTGCACCGAATTAGCGTGGGCGATGACCTTGTCCAGCTCTGCCTGATCCTGGGCGATGCCGATCAGGTAGATGGTGCCGTTCACTGTCTCGATCACATAGTTGATGGACAGGATATCCTCGTCGAAGGTCATCTTGGATTTTAGCTGCGCCGTGATCCACGTGTCTTGGGCGTAGGCGCCGGCGGTGCCGTCCTTATCCACCTGAATTTCGTTGATGACTTCGGTCACGCCATCCACCTGATAGGCGAGCTTAACCGCCTGGTCGGAAATGCTGGTGTTAGTGGTCGAGCCGGTCAACATGACGCGACCTTCGTAGACCTCGACCCCGATGGTGGTGGTGAGCTTAAGCCCGGCGTTGAGAAATTTGTCCAGAACCAAGGCCTCAACACGCAAGTCCTTGGCGCGGCCCTTGACGCCCCTTTCCTGGGCCGCGGCGACACCGACCGTGGCGCCGGCGCCGACGACAGCGGTGCAGCCGCCCAGTCCCCCGGTCATGAGAACAATCAGAGCCAGAGGCAGAAGTTTCCGGTGACGGGCGAACAGGGCTTTCATTGTGGACATCCTAGTAAAATCATCTCTCGCGGAGAGCATTCCGCGTGTGGTGGATATTCCCCAGTCTCGGTTAAAAAATTGTCAATTTGATGACGTCCGGCGCCGAGGACCGTTAGTCCCGGCCGGGCCGCCACGCCTGTGTCAGATGAAGCGGCTTTTTCCCCGGACCCATGACGATGATGTCGAACCGCTGGCGGTGGCGCTGATAGCGTCTGTTGCGGCTGATGAAACTGGCGGCGGCGGCTTCGATTCGCCGCCGCTGGCGGGGCGTGACGGCGGCCAAGGCCCGCGCCTGATCATCCCGCGCCTTAACCTCGACAAAGACCACGATCGATCCGCGCGCCGCGATCAGATCAATCTCGCCGCCGGGGGATTTAAAGCGCCGGGCCAGAATCCGATAGCCTTTGAGCCTCAGATACCAGGCGGCCAGGGATTCGCTGCGCGCGCCCCGTTGATAGGCCCGGCGGCGGGACGCGGTCGCCGCGGTCATGAGTCCCCGGCCAGTTTCAGCGCTTGTTCATAGAGGCTATTGCGAGACCGACCGGTGCGTGTCGCTGCCTCACGGGACGCATCCCGGACGCTCATGTCGGCCAACAACTCGGCCAGCAATGCCTCCACCGCTTCGTCGGTCCAGTCGGCGTTTTCCTCGGGCGCGCCGACGATCACCACGATTTCGCCCTTAGGCGCGCCCGCAGCGGCATAATGCGCCGCCAGACCAGAAAGACTATCCCGGCGCAGCTCTTCATGAAGTTTGGTGAGCTCCCGGGCGACGGCGGCGGGCCGGTCGCCGAGCACCGCCGCCATGTCGGCCAGACTGGCCGCCAAGCGCTTGGCGCTTTCATAGAAGATCAAACTGGCCGGAACGCCGGTGAGGCTTTCCAGGACCCTAGTGCGCTGGCCTTGCTTTGGGGGCAGATAGCCGGCGAATAGAAACCGGTCCGTAGGGCGGCCGGATAACACGAGGCCCGTCAGCGCCGCATTAGCGCCGGGGATCACGGTCACCGGGATGTCCTCATCGATACAGACCTGCACCAATTTGTAGCCGGGGTCGGAGATGGCCGGCAGGCCGGCGTCCGACACAAGCGCGATCGCCGCCCCGCCCTTGAGCCGGTCCGTCAATCCGTCGCGGACCTTGCCGCCAGTATGATCGTCATAACGGGTCATCCTGGTGTCTATGGCGTAGCGAGAGAGGATTTTTCCGGTGACCCGCGTATCTTCGCAGGCAATTTCGTCCGCTGCGTTCAACGTGTCGAGGGCGCGAAGGGTAATGTCGCGGAGGTTGCCGATGGGGGTAGCGACCACATGGAGTCCCGGCGAAAGAGTCAGGTTCCGGTCAATCGGATCGGTCATAATTCCGCCCTCTTCCTCTGCTTATGTATTGCCGCTCTCGGGTACACTGGTTTAGTTGTGCTATGTTTACGTGAGTCATGTTGACTTGGACATTGTTTACTTGGGCTGGCGGTTTGAATAGGCTGCAGGCCGGTCCCCAACAATCGTAGGCGAAGACGCCTGCGTTTTTGAAAAAGATAACAGAGACATGAACTGGTCGCCTACAGGATGGATCGGACGATTGGCGTGGCCCGAAATTTTGCGGCCGGGTATGGCGCTTGTTTTGCTGACCGTCCTGGCCGCCTGCAACGCCCAAACATCCCAATCTCCGCAAAGAGTACAGGTCCCCGCAGGCCAGTTAAACCCTATTCCCCCCGGTGCGCCGCCGCTGGCCTCAGTGCCGCCGCCCAGTCCCTCGACGCCCACCGGCGCCTTGCCGCAACCGCAGCCGTCCCGGCAAGCGGGCCTGACACCGCCGGCGCCGGCCGGCCAGTCCCGGTTCCAGCTAACCCCTCAAAGCTCGCTTTCCCGCCGGACGCCTGCCCCCGCGCCCCAAACGGAGCGTGAAGAAGAACTGTCGGAATTCAGTCTGGACCGGAAACTGGCGCAGCAGGGGGTGGGGGGCGAGGAAACCTCGCTTCGGGATAACCGCTTTGCCGCCCCGCCACCGCCGCCGGTCAGCTCAAATATTCCCAGGGTGGCGATCCTGCTGCCCTTGACCGGCCAGCACGCCAAGCTGGGTCAGGCTATGCTGAACGCGGCGCAGCTCGCTCTGTTTCACTTCGCCGATAAGTCGTTCGAACTCTTGCCTCACGACACCAGGGGCACGCCCGAAGGCGCGGCTGATGCAGCCTCGTTGGCGATCGGCGATGGCGCCGCGCTGATTTTGGGGCCGTTGTTTTCCAGCTCGGTCGATGCGGTGAAGCCGGCAACCGAAGCCGCCGGGCTGTCGGTGATCTCCTTTTCCAACGATCAGCGCGTCTCGGGCGGTAATGTGTTCACCATGGGCTTCCGGCCGGAAGAGCAAGTTTCCCAGGTGGTGCGCTATGCCTTCGGCAAGGGTCTCCGGCGGTTTGCGCTCCTGGCCCCGGATAACAGCTATGGCCAGACCGTCGCCGAAGCGTTGGGCAACACGGTCGGTCAGTTGGGCGCGGAAATCGCCGACACCGCGTTCTATGACCCGGAGGCGGATAATTTTGAACCGCTGATCCGACGGTTGGCCGACTATGATGTCCGCCGGCAGAACCTGCTGGATCAGCGTAAGGATCTCGAAGCGCGGGACGACGAAGTGGCGGAGCAGGCGCTGAAACGGCTGGAAAACCTGCAAACCCTGGGCGATGTGCCGTTCGATGCGCTGTTGATTGCCGATGGCGGTAAACGCCTGCAGGCCGTGGCCGCGCTGTTGCCCTATTACGATATTGATCCGAAAAAGACCCGGATGTTGGGCATAGGGCAATGGGATGCACCCGGCATCGGGGCGGAACCGGCGCTGGTCGGCGGCTGGTTCGCCGCGCCCTCGGCCCTGGCGCGCCGCACGTTCGAGACCCAGTATCGGGAAATTTACGGCACGAAGCCGCCCCGGCTGGTGACGCTGGCCTACGACGCCACGGCGCTGGCGGCGGTCTTCGTCAAATCCGACGGGAAGTTCAATCCGGCGGAAATCACCGCGGCCCAAGGATTTTCCGGGCGGGACGGCATTTTCCGGTTTACGCCCTACGGGTTTGCCCAGCGCGGCCTGGCCATCCATGAGGTCCGCACCCGGACCAACCGGGAAATCCGAAAAGCCCCCACCAGCTTCGAAAACGTCATCAATTAAATCAGTAACGCCGCGATCACGGCGTTGAGACGCAACCGGCCGGCGGGTGTTGTTCTGAGGCCGGAACCGGTCATTTCCAGGAATCCTGCTTCCGTTAAACGCTTAATCATTCCGGCATCGAACTGATCTGAGAGGTTTGCCCCAGTGAGATGTTTGAACTGGCCGGCGGAAATCCCCTCCCGCAGCCGCAATCCCATAGAGATCAACTCATCCCGGCGTTCTTCGGGAATTAGTTTCAGCCGCTTTTGGACGCCCGACCCCACCTCTTTCACCCGCGCGAGCCATTGGCTAGGATCGCGAAACGCCTGAATCGTTTCGGTATACGAACTATTTCCCCCCGGCGATGCCGTCAAGCGCCCGTGGGCGCCGGGTCCGATGCCCAGGTAATCGTCTCCCTGCCAATAGACCAGATTGTGCCGGCATGCCTGGCCGGGGGCAGCATGATTAGAAATCTCGTAGCCCGTCAACCCGGCCTGGTCCAGAATTTCTTGTGTGGATTCAAAGAGTTCCGTGCCGATATCTTCGTCCGCGGCCGCCACTCTCCGCCGGTGAAAATCGGTCCCCGGTTCGATGGTGAGTTGATACACCGACAAGTGCGTGGGCGCGTAGTCCAAGGCCTCGTTCAGCTCCTGCCGCCAATCCTCCGCCGATTGACCGGGCCGGGCGTAAATCAGATCAAATGACCAGCGGTCAAAGAGTTTCGAGGCGGCCTCAATGGCCTTCCGCCCGTCCGCAGCGGTGTGAGGCCGGCCCAAAAACACCAAATCCTCATCCCGAAACGACTGCACACCGATTGACAGCCGGTTCACGCCCGCCTCTAAAAACTGTTCAAAAACAGAGATTTCCGCCGATGAGGGGTTGGCTTCCGCGGTGATTTCCAGATCCGCTGCAACCGGCCAATTGGCCTTGATGTGGCCAATCACCGAGGCCATGACCTCCGGCGGCATCAGTGTCGGCGTGCCGCCGCCGAAGAAAATACTGCTCACCTGCCGGTCACTCGTTTCGGCTTTGTAATAATCCAGCTCTTTTAGGTAAGCGTCCCGCCAGGCAACAGCATCGATGTCGGCCGCCACATGGCTGTTGAAGTCGCAATAGGGGCATTTCGACTCGCAAAACGGCCAGTGGATATAGATGCCGAACGGCATACCCGGCTTATCCTTTTGATATTTTTAAGAAAAACATCTTTCCACCAGCTTCTTGAAGGCGTCCGCCCGGTGGCTGATGTCATGTTTCTTGATCTGATCCATTTCGCCTAAGGTCTCGGTCAGCCCGTCGGGGACGAACATCGGGTCATAGCCGAACCCCAAATTGCCGCGCGGCGGCCAGACCAGGGTGCCGTACACGGCGCCCTCTACCGTCTCGCAATGCCCGTCGGGCCAGCACAGGCTGAGGGCACAGGCGAAATGGGCCGTCCGGTCCGGATTGTCGCCCAATTTCTCCTCGACCAGGCCCATGGCCATGTCAAAGTCCTTCTCCGGCCCGCCCCAGCGCGCGGAATAGATGCCCGGATCGCCGTTCAGCGCGTGCACGGCCAGGCCCGAATCATCCGCCAGGGTGACATGACCCGAGCCCAGGGCTGACGCCCGCGCCTTTAATTCCGCATTTGCGAAGAAGGTTGTCCCGGTTTCCTCCGGTTCGGGCAGGCCCAACGCACCTGCGGAAACAACGTCCGCCCCGAACGGCGAGAGCAACTCATTGATTTCGCGTACTTTTCCAGGATTATGGCTGGCGATCACCAGGGTGCCGCCGTCGAATTTCCGCACCATCTAGTCGACGCCCAAGGATTTCTTTTGCGCAAAAACAAGTTCGCCGATTCCCTTCTTGGCGAGGCTGAGAAGTTCGCCGAACTGGGCTTCGGAGAAAGGTCTGTCTTCCGCCGTGCCTTGAATCTCGACGATACCGCCGTCATCGGTCAGCACAAAGTTGGCGTCGGCTTGCGCGGCGCTGTCCTCCGGATAGTCCAGGTCCAGAACAGCCGTGCCCTCATAAAGGCCACAAGACACCGCCGCGACCCAGCCGTGAAACGGCATTTCCGTCAAAAGCCCCAGCTTTTGCACAGTCTGACAGGCCTGATACAACGCCACAAAACCGCCGGTGACCGAGGCCGTGCGCGTGCCGCCGTCGGCCTGCAATACATCGCAGTCGATTTTCACCTGCAGCTCGCCCAGGGCTTTCAGGTCAGTCACGGCCCGCAAGCTGCGGCCGATCAGCCGCTGGATCTCCATCGTCCGGCCCCCTTGCCTGCCGCGCGTCGCTTCCCGCGCGGTGCGGTCCCCGGTGGAGCGGGGCAGCATGCCGTATTCCGCGGTCACCCAGCCGTGGCCCTTGTCCCGGAGCCAGCCCGGCAGCCGGTCTTCGACGGTGGCGGTGCACAGCACATGGGTATCGCCGAACTTGGCGAGGCAGGAGCCTTCCGCATGTTTGTTGACGGAAATCTCGAGGGAGATATCGCGAAGCTGATCGGGCGCACGGCCGGAGGGTCTCATATTATTTATGCTTTCAAAGTGGTGGACGGCGGTTGCGCGAAACCTACCCAAGGCGGGGTGGCCCGTCCAGAACGGAATGACGCGCCGGCCGCGCACTTCGTTGACGGGGACCGGCGGCGAAACTAAATTCCTTGCGCGGCGGCCATCGCCGCCCAAATAGGCACATCAGACACTGCAGTATTTATCGTCCAAGACGGATAAGCCGGATGAGCACCAAGCGTCCCGCGTTAGGAGAGTTGAACGACCGGTCCCGGGAGATTTTCTCGCGGATCGTCGACGCCTATGTGGAGACCGGGGAGCCCATCGGTTCGCGCACGCTGTCCCAGCGGCTCAGCACGTCCTTGTCGCCGGCGACCATCCGCAACGTGATGGCCGATCTGGAAGACGCCGGCTTTTTGTTTTCGCCGCACACGTCCGCCGGCCGCCTGCCCACCGAGCGTGGCCTGCAGATGTTCGTCGACGGATTGCTGGAGATCGGCAACCTGGCGTCCCAGGAACAGGAAAGCCTGGAACGGCAACTGGCCGGTTCGGGCAAGAGCCTGGACAAGGTTCTGGAAAGCGCGACGGCGACGCTCTCCGGGCTCTCTCATTGCGCCGGCATCGTCATGGCGCCCAAGACCGAGGCCCAGCTCAAGCATATCGAATTCGTCCATCTCAATCCGGGCCGCGCCTTGGTCATCATGGTGACCGCCGAGGGCATTGTCGAAAACCGTATCATCGAAGTGCCGGCGGACGTGCCCCCCTCCGCCTTTGCCGAAGCGACCAACTATCTGAACGCCCGGCTGGTCGGCCAAACCCTGGACGAGGCGCGGACCAAGCTCGCCACGCTGTTGGAGACCGACCGGGCGCAGCTCGATGTGCTGGCCGCCAAGGTCGTGGAGATGGGGTTGGCGACCTGGGCCGGCGGGGAAAAGGGCGGCAACCTCATCGTCAGCGGCCATGCCAACTTGCTAGAAGATGTCAGCGCCGCCGGTGATCTGGAACATATCCGCGCCCTGTTCTCGGCGCTGGAAACCAATGAGCTGATGCTCAAGGTGCTCGACATGACCGACCGGGCTGAAGGTGTGCAAATCTTTATCGGCGCGGACAATGATCTCTTTAACCTGTCCGGGT
>JAYQGD010000003.1:0-19686 GCA_038140415.1 Rhodospirillaceae bacterium | reverse complement strand
CGCGCCTTCGCCGGCGGTGAAATAGGTGACCTCGCCCTTGCTGAGGTTGGCGGTGAGGCGTTCGAAACTCATCTGCGCCTCCTACTCGCCGGCCAGGGCCAGGGCCCGCTCCGGCGCTGGGCTGAGATCACGCACTTCCGGCGCGACATAATCCCGGAACAGCTCCATGCCCTTGATCACCGCGTCGTTGGGCAAATTACCGATCTTCATGTTGGTGTTGATCCAGCCGACCCCCAGTTCCTTCTGAGCGCGTTTGATCTGCTTCACCACGGTTTCTGGCTTGCCGCAAAGCACCGTGCCGTCATTGACCGCCTCGGCGATGGTCCGGGATTTGGCCTTCTGCAGCCGCTCCATAAAGAAATCCCGGTTCTGTTCCGAGCGATAGAACTTGGTTTTTTGCAGCACGATCTGCTGGGCGTTGCGCTGCACGTTCATCAGCACCGAATTGAAATAGTCGACGCCACCCTGCAGGGTTTGGATCGCCGCCTCGTCGGTTTCTGCAATGCAGGTATGGAAGGTGATCAGCAAATGTTCGGGGCCCGGTTCCCAGCCGCAGGCCCGCGCCTCATCGATATAGGCGTCGATGATCTCCCGGCCTTTCTCCAATGTCGGAATGAAGTTAATGCCCAGCATCGCTTTGTTGCGGGCCGCGTTGCGCGCTGATTCCGGATTGCCGCCGGACATCAGGATCGGCGGGTGCGGCTGCTGCACCGGGCGGGGCCAGATGGAGACGGAGCGGAACTGATAATGCTCGCCCTCCCAGCCGAACGGGTCCGGCTCGGTCCAAGCCTTCTTGATCAGTTGGGTCGCCTCCGCCAAGCGGGAGCGGGAATCGCTCGGCGGCAGATTGTAGGCGATGTATTCATGAGGAATGCCGCGCATAAAGCCGCACATCAGCCGGCCGCCGCTGATCACGTCCAGCATCGTGTATTCCTCAGCCACCCGGATCGGATTCAACAGCGGCACCAGATTGCCAAACATGCAGATTTTCGCCTTCTCGGTCCGCTGCGCCAGCATGGAGCCGATCAAGTTGCAGTTGTTCATCATGCCGTAGGGGCTGAAATGGTGCTCGTTGCAGCCGACACCGTCCCAGCCGCATTCCTCGGCATAGGCCATGGTGTCGATGTAGGTCTTGTAAAGTTCCGTCGCTTCGTTCGGATCGAAGGACGTGTTCTTGACCGGCCATTCCAGTTCCCGGTCGTCGAAACGGTCCCAGGGCATCAGGTGAAAGAAGATAAATCGCATGATCGCCTCGGCAGGCAGTTTAATTTGCTGTTGAGGAAGCTTAACCGTCTGCGATGCCGGAGCCAATACCGCGCCGATGGGAATGGCAAACTGGTTGGCAGGTCTCTCTGCCCATGTAAGATAATCCGAAGACCAATAATTGACTGTAGATCATCGTCGGGGAGGGATTATGAGCGAGTTTGGGATTGGCCGGCCGGTGCGGCGCGTCGAAGATGCCGCGTTTCTCACCGGCAACGGCAACTATGTCGACGACATTTCCCTGCCGGCGCAGAGCTATGCCTACATCCTCCGCTCCCCCCATCCTCACGCGGACATCAAGAACCTCAACACGGAGAAAGCGGAAGCCTCGCCCGGCGTGCTTGCCATCCTGACCGGCGAGGATGTGGCGGCAGACGGTCTGGGCGGCATTCCATGTACCCAGCTTGCGGACGGCGGCGGCTGGCTGCCCGGCAACAACACGTTTCAGCCGTTGTTGGCCCTGGAACGTGTCCGGTTCACCGGCGAAGGCGTCGCGATGGTGATTGCCGAGACCCGGGAACAGGCCATGGATGCCGCGGCCCTGGTTGAGGTCGACTATGCGCCGCTGCCTTTTGTCACCGATGCCAGGGACGCGGTCAGCGCCGATGCCCCGCAAGTTTGGGAAGGGGCGGCGGAGAACCTCTGCTTCCAGATGAATGTGGGGGACAGTGGCGCCGTTGCTGAGGCGCTGGCCAAGGCACACTCGGTGCATACCATTTCCGCCTACAGCAATCGTATCTCCGCCTGTCCGCTGGAGCCCCGGGTAACCCTGGGTGATTACCGGCAAGGCCGCTACGAGCTCCACACCACGTGCCAGAAACCCCACACCGTGCGCCAGCTTTTGGCCGGCGCGGTGTTCCAAACCTCGGAAGAGGACTTGCATGTGATCTGCCCGGATGTAGGCGGCGGGTTCGGCCTCAAGGGCACGGTCTATGCGGAGGATGCGCTGGTGATCTGGGCGGCGCGCAAAATCGGCCGGCCGGTGAAGTGGACGGCGACACGGGAAGAGGGACTGCTGGCCGACACCCACGCGCGGGATCAATTGGACGACGGCGAGATCGCCCTGGATAAAGACGGCAACATCCTGGCCCTTCGGGTCAACATGATCACCAATGTGGGCGCGTATCTGTCTATCTCCGCCCTGGTGCCGACGGCGCGGAGCGTGATGAACATGTCCAACGTCTACGCCATCCCGGCCATTCATGTCTCGGCGAAGTCAGTGTTTACCCACACTACGCCCCTAGGACCCTATCGCGGGGCGGGGCTCCCCGAAGCGGTCTATATGGTGGAGCGTCTGCTGGATGTTGCGGCGCGGGAGCGCGGAATGGATCCGGTGGAGCTGCGCCGGCGGAATTTCATCACGCCCGACGCCATGCCGTATAAGACGCCACTGCAGTATGTGTATGATTCCGGTGAGTTCGAAGCGGTCATGGATCAATGTCTCGCGGCCGCGGACCGGGACGGCTTCGAGGCGCGCCGCGCCGAGGCCGAGAAACGCGGCATGCTGCGCGGCATAGGGCTCGGCTTTTATATCGAGGCCATCACCGCTTTCAGTGAGCGGATGGAAATCCGGGTCAACGGCAACGGCGATGTGACCATATTGGCCGGCACCTTTTCATATGGCCAGGGGCACGCCACGGTCTATGCCCAGATGGTCCAAGACTGGCTCGGCGTGCCATTGGATCAAGTGCGGCTGGTGCAGGGCGACACCGACCGTGTGTCCATGGGCCGGGGATCGTTCGGCTCGCGCAGTATCACCATGGGCGGCTCGGCGCTTCGCCTCGCGGCGGACAAGATCATCGAGAAAGGTAAGATGCTGGCGGCTCACATGCTGGAGGCCGCCGAAACCGATATCGAATTCGCCGATGGGAATTTCACCGTGCATGGGACCGATAAAAGCGTTTCCTTGCCGGAGGTGGCGCGGAAGTCCTTCGCACCCGTCGGCCTACCACCCGGATCGGGGATCGGCCTGGAAGGGGCGGGCTATTATGACGGGCCGTTCAACTTCCCCAACGGCTGCCATGCCTGCGAGGTGGAAATTGATCCGGAGACCGGTCAGGTCCGCGTGGTGAATTTTGTTTCGGTGGACGATGCCGGCGTGGTGATCAATCCGCTGCTGACCGAGGGGCAAATCCATGGCGGCATTGCCCAAGGTCTGGGCCAGGCGTTGATGGAAAACATCGCTATTGATCCGGCGACCGGGCAGAACCTATCCGGCTCGCTCATGGACTACGCGCTCCCCCGAGCCAACGATCTCCCTGATTTCCGCAGCGAATTCCGGGCCGCTGACACGCAGAGCAACCCGATCGGGGTCAAAGGCGCCGGGGAAAACGGCTGTGTGGGTGCGCCGCCGGCCCTGGTGAATGCCGTTTCGGACGCCTTGAGTTCGATTGATAATAATAGTTTGAAAATGCCACTCACGGGGGAAACGATCTGGCGGGCTATTAAAACCGCCTAACCAACCCTATAGTATCTTGAAAAATGGTGGAGTCATAACCACTTAGAACAGCGGGTAGGTAGACATGGGCCCACGGCCTAACAGCAGTCAGAGCGTACGCAGAACAGTTGCGGCAGTCTTGATCGCGGTCGTCGCGCCTATGGCCTGGGCTTTCTTTTGACCAGCTGGGCGCCGGATTGGCGGCTGGAAAATCACCCCCTCCATGCCGTGTTGGAAGGCTTGGGCGCTTTCACCGCCATAATGATCGCCAGCCTCATGGTGTTTCTGCAACGCAGAGGTCTAATCGAGCCGGTATACGCCTGGGTCGCGTCCGCGCTGATTGCGCTAGGTGTTTTTGACGGACTACACGCGCTTCTTCATGCCGGACAGGCCTTCGTCCTGTTACATAGCATTGCGGTCTTCGCCGGCGGCATTTTGTTCATGGGAGTTTGGCTGCCTGAGAATTGGCAGGCCAAATCCCAGGTGCCGGTCATCTGAGTGGCGGCCGCTGCTATTGGCGGCGTGATCATCGCCCGGCCCGATCTTATTCCGGTGATGGTCGCCGGCGGACAATTCACGCAAGTCGCAACAAGCCTGAATTTTGTCGGCGGCCTCGGATTTCTGGTCGCGGCTGTCTACTTTGTAACCCGACGCTTCTATGGCGCGACCCTGTTCGTCAATCACTGCCTGCTCTTCGGCACTGCGGCGCTTCTCTTTGAGATTTCGGTGATTTGGGACGCCACGTGGTGGTTGTGGCATGCCGTGCGGTTTGCGGCCTATCTGGTCGCCGCCGTCTTCATGCTGAAGTTCATCTTCAACAGTCTCTCCGCCCAGGCCGCGAGCGAGGCGCGCATGCGGGACTTTGCGCTTTCTGCGTCCGACTGGTTTTGGGAAATGGGGCCTGACCTTAAGTTTACCTATCTCTCCGAGCGGGTGTTCAGCGCGGTCGGCGTTACGCCCGACTATTATCTGGGGAAGACACGGGAAGACATCGCGGACGGTGAAAAAGACACACCGGCATGGCGCGTTCATGTGGATACATTGCGCCGCCATGAAACTTTCACCGGTTTTGAATATAGCCGCCGGTCGCCGGACGGCCAGCCCCACATTATCTCTACATCCGGCATTCCGGTTTTTGACGAGAAGGGCGCGTTCCAGGGCTATCGCGGCACGGCCACAGACATCACGCCGACGCGGGCGGCCGAACAGGATTACCGCCTGTTGTTCGAAGGCGCGAATGACGGGATCATGGTTCGGGATATCGACACGCGGGAGATCCTCGAGTGCAACGACGTTTTTGCCCGCATGTTGGGCTACGAGAAAGAAGAAGTCATTGGTCTACTGGTCACTGATATCATCGGCTTGCCGATGATTGAGGGCCGGGAAGACATGCTGACGCGTTTGCGGCCCGGCGAATCCGTTGCCATTGAAAGGCTATACAAACGCAAGGATGGATCGGTCTTCCCCGTGGAAATCAGCTCTACCGTCATCGACCGGGGCGGGCGTAAGGTTGTTCTCAACTTTGCCCGGGGAAATCACCGAACGGAAGGCCCTCGAAGACGATCTCCGAAAGGAACAGCAGCGGCTTCACCTGGCGCAACAGGTGGCCAATTTGGGCTATTTCGAGCGCGACTTGATGACCAGCGAAACCTATTGGTCTGATGAGTTGTTCGAGATATTTGGACTCGATAAATCTCAACACCAACTCAACTACCAAAACTTCTTGGACTCGGTTCTTGAAGATGACCGGGATAAGGTTCAGCTCGCCGACAAGCAAGCTCGGGAAAACCGGACTCCCGAGTCACTGGAGTATCGCATTTGCCGCCCAAATGGCGACATTCGCACCTTGTTGGTCTAGATGCAGGCGCTTTGGGACCAAGACGGTGTGCCCATCAAGCTGGTCGGCTCCATCCGCGATATCACGGTTGAGAAGGAGCGCGAAGAGCAACTCCGCCAAGCCCAGAAGATGGAGGCTGTGGGTCAGTTGACGGCGGGCATTGCGCACGACTTCAACAATATCCTCGCCGGCTTCATGGGCAATCTGGATTTGATCTCGGACTTCGACGGCACGCCGGAGGAGCGGAAAACACGGGTCGACCGGGCGCGGTCGTTATTGGAGCGGGGCGCCAATCTGACCAGCCGGTTGCTGGCGTTCTCCCGCAAGCAGGCGCTGCAACCGGCGAACGTCGCCGTGAAAGAGCAAATCGAAAACATGCTGGAGCTGATGCGCCGGACCTTGGGCGAACGCATTGAGATCAAGACTCATTTCCGGCCGGAATTGTGGCCCGCCTTCGTCGATCCGCACCAGCTGGGGAACGCCGTACTCAATCTGGCCATCAACGCCCGCGACGCCATGCCCGAAGGCGGCATCTTGTCGATCGACGGGCTGAACATCATCATCGACGAGGACACCCACGATACCCAGCGCAACCTGCCGGCGGGCGAGTATGTTGCGCTCAATATCATCGATAACGGCTTCGGCATTCCGGCGGAAAAGCTAAATCAGGTTTTTGATCCGTTCTTTGCGACAAAGGATGTGGGCGGGGGCAGCGGGCTCGGACTCAGCATGGTCTATGGTTTTGTCCGCCAATCCGGCGGCAATGTCACCATCGACAGCAATGTGGACTGGGGCACCCGGGTCACCATTTGTCTCCCCCGCGCCCAGGAGATGGCGGAGACGGCTGTGGCCGAAACGGACATCTCCGGTGAAACCCCGCGCGGCCAGGGCCAACGGGTGATGGTGATTGAAGACGATCCCGAAATCAGGGAGGTCATCTGGTCTATCCTCAAAGGCTTGGGGTATGACGTGATCGACGGCGGTGACGGCGGCAACGCGATCGAGATCGCCGGCGCCCAAAATGAGAAGATCGATCTGCTGTTGTCTGATGTGGTGCTGCCTCATGAGCAGAGCGGTCTTGATCTCGCCGAGGATATTTCGCGCAAATGGGCGGATATGAAAGTTCTGTTGATGACCGGATATGCGGATGCGGACGAGCTGCAGAACGATAAAGGGGAACTACGGTTCCCGGTCATCGAAAAGTCGTTTCCGGTCTCCGATCTTGGCCGGCGGATCGGCGCCATGCTCAACGCCGCGCCCGACTAGGCTCCGGTTTCAACAACTCGTGTTCGCCCCAACCTCCGCCCTTGATTGACTCCCATATCCCCATGCGGACAATAATCCGTAGGAATAAACGGGGAGGTCTCCAACGATGAGCCTGTAAAGCGATTCCGCTTATCCGGTCACGGATGAGATGGACAAAATTCACGACGCCCAATTGAAGCGGATGTTCGCGCCGGGCACCTGGGGCACCGGGGCCCAACGATTGGCGGTGGCGACCGCCGCGCGGGAAGCCGCCTATGAGGCAGGCATTTTGGAAAAGCCTGACGATCCGGGAGCGTCACCGGCCATGGAACTGCCCGAGGTCGCAAAAAAATTCATCGCCAAGCTGGCCGTCTCGCCCAAGGACGTGCTGCAGGACACCTATCAAGAAGCCCATGACGGCGGGCTCAGCGATGAAGAGTATGTGGAGATTGTCGGGATGGTCTCCCGGATGGTGAACCTGGATGTGTTTGCCCGCGGCCTCGGCATCCCGCTTAGGCCGCTGCCCGAACCGCAGGCCGGCGAGCCCAGCCGGGAACGGCCGGAGGCGGCGATCCCGGAACTGGCGTTTGTGCCGACCATCCCCAACCCACCGGAGGGCGGCCCGGCCGCCGACGAGCTTTATGGCGGTCATCCGAAACCCTATATCGTCCGCGGGATGAGCCTGGTGCCGCAAGAGGTGCGCGACCATCTTGAGCTGGAAGAAGTCGGCTATCTGCCACTCAAACATATTCTCGAGCCCCAATATCAACAGCATGAGGGATTGACCCGCTCCCAGGCCGAGATCGTGGCCGGGAGGGTTTCGGCGCTCAACGAGTGTTTCTTCTGAACGGCCGGGCATGCCCGGTTCCTCCGTGAGAGTGGACGAGACACAGACATGAACATCAACGTGAAAGCCCTGGTGGATACGAGCCTGGACACCGGTGTCCCCGGCGGCGATTTGCTGCTGGCCTATTCCGATGCCATTGTCGGCAATGACCGGGCCGCACTCGACAAAGCGCGGGAAGCTTTGGCCGACGGCTTGAGCCCGGCGACGGTGACAGGGGCGGCGTCCATTGCCGCCAACTTCTCCAAGAACGACCGGATCGCTAACGGTTGCGGAATCCCTGTCGATCCGATGGTGCTGAAGGTGACCGAGGATATTCGTGCGGATTTGGGGCTCAACGACTTCCGCTCGGCGCAGAATACGTTCAAGCACTACAGCTAAAGTGTTGGTGGCTAGCCGGCGAACGGCCGGGCCAGCTTTTCAGGCGGGCAAAGCCCGTGGGGCAGAGCGAGCCCGCGGGTGAAGTCGTCAAACGTGTCTGGAAACAAGTCTACCGGAAACGATCCATCCGCGAAGGCGTCCCGGGGCACAGGGATATAGGTGATCGCCGGATGGGCGTCGATCAGGCGGTCCAACTTCTCCTGGGCGGACTTTCGCCGGTTACTGGACCCTTCGATGGTCACCGCAATGAGGTTGCCATCCAGCCAAAAGGCGATGTCCACCTCGGCAAACTCAACCTCTTCGCTATCGCCGGCGGGCAGGGGGATACGGGCCTCCGGCAGGGGCAGCCAAGCCGAGTAAAACCAGTCTTCAGAGGTAAATAAATCCGCTTCAGAGCCTGTCTCCTGCTGCCGGGCAGTGGCCAGGGCGAAGTCCAGATAGGCCTCAAGAAACTGGCGGGTCAGTTTGGCGAATTGGGAGGCGTTGATGATGACCTTCTCGCAGCAATTCTTCCGCATGGCTTCTGGCGTGTTTAGCTCCGGCAATAGGTTCAACGGAATGGTCAGCCATCCGGGGCTGCTCAGACGGAGGTTCGGCTGCGCCTCGGAGACCCGTGCGTAGAACGGTGTCAGCACTGAGCCGGTGTCATCCTCCGCCGCCTGACGCAGCATGGCCGCCGGGTTCGACGCCCGTCCGTAGACGATTACCGTTTCTGGGATGACTCCATTTTGCTCGGGTGACATGATCTGGGTGCGATTCCTCATTGACGACCGGAATTGATTATCGGAATGAAGGCTCTAGGATGCAAACACACTGCATTAAGCTCAGTTGGAGAGACAACCGTGTCACCGCCCGCCACGTCCGAACTTACCAATAGGACGCCCGTCGCCGTTATCAGCGGCTTTCTCGGTAGCGGCAAGACCACGCTGATCAATCACCTGGTCAAGCAGCCGGGCATGGAGGCGACGGCCCTGATCGTTAATGAGTTCGGCGAGATCGGTCTCGATCACGTGCTGGTGGACTCAGCCATTGAAAACACGCTGCTGCTGGAAAGCGGCTGCATCTGCTGCTCCATCCGGGGTGATCTGGTGGACACCATCATTGATCTCTTCTCCAAGGCGGAGATGGATCAAATTCCGCAGTTCGACCGGATCATGATCGAGACCACGGGCCTCGCCGATCCGGCGCCGATTGTGCAAAGCATCGAGACGGAGTTTGCCCTGAAGAACCGCTGCCGGCTGGACTCTGTTGTCACCGTTCTGGACGGCTGCCAGGGGGCGTCGCAGTTGAAACAACAGGACGAAGCGGTGATGCAGGTTGCCCAGGCCGACATCGTCCTGGTCTCCAAATCCGATCTGCCGGAGGCCGACGTGGACGGGGTGTCGTTGGCGGCGAAGGCCATCAATCCCGTGGCTGAGATCAGGCCGATCGCCAACGGGCATGTGGAGCCCGACGCCTTGTTCGGCCGGGAAGAAAGATTGGTGCGGGCGCTGGCGGGCGATCATGATGACCATCACCACCACGATCACGATCATGAACATCATCATGACCATGACCAAGCGCAAGAAGAAGAGGTCCGCCACGGCAATGTCTTGACCTGGTCGGTGAGCAGCCAAACGCCCTTGGACGAAGCCAAGCTCAGGGACTGGCTGACCATGCTCTATACCTTACGGCCAGCCAACATGCTGCGGCTCAAGGGGTTGATCGGACTGGAAGGCCGGGACGCACCGGTATTGCTGCAGGCGGTTGGTCCGTCCTTCAGCCCGCCGGTTCCGTTGGAAAAATGGCCGGACGGCGAGGCGACCTCCCGGCTGGTGTTGATTTTCAAGGATCTGCCGGCCGATACCGTGGCCGCGAGCTTCCAACAGCACGTGTTGTCCTAGGTTTCCGGCCTTGAGCGACCCCCAAACCATTCTTGTTGCCGGTGGCGCCGGGTACATCGGGGCGCAGGCGTGCAAGGCGCTGGCGGCGCGCGGAGACAGCCCGGTCGCCGTCGATAATTTGTCGGCGGGGCACGAGTGGGCGGTCAAGTGGGGCCCCCTAGAGGTCTGCGATATTCTCGACGGTGCCGCGCTGGAGAAGATTATCGAAGCCTATAAGCCGTCGGCCGTCCTCCATTTGGCCGGATTAATCTCGGTGGGCGAGTCCGTGGCGCAGCCCGAGACGTATTTCGAGAACAATGTCGAGGGAACGCGAAGCCTGCTGCACGCCATGGCGAAGGGTGGCGTGACGCGGATCGTTTTTTCCAGCTCCGCCGCGGTCTATGGAACACCGCAACGTACACCTATTTCGGAAGATCACCCTCTGTCGCCGGAGAATCCCTATGCCGAGACCAAGGTGGCGGTTGAGGGGCTGCTTTCGGACGCCGCTGTACGGGGCGACTTATCTTACGTGTCTCTGCGCTATTTTAATGCGGCGGGCGCCGATCCCGACGGCGAATCGGGGGAAGCCCATGATCCCGAGACCCATCTGATTCCGCTGGCGCTCGATGCGGCGATGGGACGGCGCGAGACACTTGACGTGTATGGCGAAGACTATCCGACGCCGGACGGCACTTGCATTCGCGACTACATTCACGTGGCCGATCTGGCAGATGCTCACCTGAGGGCCCTGGATTATCTGGCGGCGGGTGGGGACTCCTGTTGTCTCAATCTCGGCAACGGTAATGGCTTTTCGGTCCGGGAGGTAATTCGGGCCTGTGAGGCGGCGGCGGGCTCTGCCATCAGTGCGCAAACCAAGCCGCGGCGGCCGGGAGATTCGCCGGAACTGGTCAGCGACTCTGCGGCGGCTCGGCGGATATTGAACTGGACGCCCCGGTTTCCCGACTTGGACCAGCAAATTGCCCATGCCTGGCAATGGCATGAGCGGTATTTCGGCTAGGCCCTATCCTGCGTTGTGAGGGGGGCTTTCCAAACCGGCAAAAAGGAACTAACGAAGGCCCTATGTTCGCCCCGATCAAATCAAAATTTCCAATACGTCATTCATGAAAACACTGCTAGCCGACATGCGCGCAAAGTGGCGCACCATGGCGTTTACCTGGGCGCTAGGTATCATTGGCGCACTGCTGTTCAAGTCCTTAAGTCTGCCGCTGCCCTGGGTGATCGGGCCGGTGTTCTTTATCACCATCACCGCGTTTATGGGCAAAGAGGTCTGGACCCCCAAGCCATTCCGTGAGCCGAGCATATTCGTGCTTGGCGCGCTGTTCGGTGCGTCCGTGAAGCCGGAGTTTTTGGATCATGTGGTCTCCTGGCTGCCGAGCATGATGGTCGTGGTCATCTACGTTATGATGACCACCGCGTGTGTCGCTCTCTATAACATGCGGGTCGGGAAGTACGATTACGTGACCGCCACGTTGGGCGCGGCGCCCGGCGGACTGATCCCGATGACCTTGCTGTGTCAGCACTATGGCGGCAAGGACCAAGCCGTCGCCTTGATGCAGGGTGGCCGGTTGATCTGGACCGTCTTGGCTATTCCCATCGCCTTCCGGTTGCTCGCCGGATACGAGCCGTCGGGCAATGCGGGGACCGGGGGCACGTTCTCAGAATTTGAATTGGCAGAGGCGCCCATCTATTTGGTGGCGTGCGCTGTCGGCTATTTTTTGGCGAGGCTTGCCCGCCTGCCCACGCCGGCTTTGATGGGGCCGATGATCATCATGGGGATACTGACGGTGATGGACTATGTTCATTCCGAAATACCCGATCCGCTGGTGGCGATTGCGCAATTGATGATCGGGATGTCCATCGCCGTCCGGTTCAACGGCTATAACTTCAAGAAAGTGGCGTTCGACATTAAGCACGCGACCATCACGTCGTTCGCTATGATCCTGGCTGCCTGCGCCTTCGCCTTGGCAACCAGTCAGTTCACGGATATTCCGATCCGGGCCTTGATACTGGGCTACGCGCCCGGCGGCTTCGCGGAGATGGCGCTAATCGCGTTCGGTCTGGGGATTGATGTGAGCTTCGTCGTTTCCCACCAGTTGATGCGCTACGTCTTTATCGTTTTGTCCTCAGGTCCCGTCATGGCGTGGCTGGCCCGCGGCAAATAACGGGTTCGCGCTGTCCGGTCATTCCATGCTAATCATCGGTCATGTTTTCACCTGATCCGGATCACTATACCTATGACGAGGTCGAGCCGACCGTGGAGAAACTGTTCCAACAGTTTGCGCGGGCGGGGAAGGCCGGGACGGTTCTGGACGTGGGCTGCGGCAACGGCCTGCTGGGGGAGGCGTTAAACAAGGCCGGTCATTCGGTGACCGGAATCGAGTCTCACCCGGCGGCGGTGACGGGCGCAAATCACCGGATCGGCGAGGTGATTGAGGCCGACCTGACGGTGATGCCGGACACGCTCTCCGGGCGCCAATTTGATTACCTCTTATTCGCCGATGTGCTGGAGCACACTGCAGACCCACTGGCGGTGCTGACGGACTACGGGTCTTCTCTCACCCCGGATGGCCGGCTGGTCATCTCGTTGCCCAACATTGCCGTGTGGGACAACCGGCTGCGGCTGTTGTTCGGCAGCTTCAACTATTCCGACTCCGGCGTGATGGACCGGACACACCTGCGATTTTTCACCTTTGCGACCGCAAGGCGGCTGGTGGAGACGGCGGGTTTTGAGATCGAACAGGTAACCCTGACGCCGGGAATCGTCCGGGCCTTTCTGCCGTTGATCAAATGGATGATGGGCAACTCGGGCGATGGCGGCGCGTTGATGAACTCCCCGGCATATAAGTTCTACGCAAAATACATCCTGCCGGGCGAGCGCTTGGTGGCGTCCCTTCTCAAAGGCTTTTTCGGTTTTCGGATTGTGATTGTGGCCCGCCGGACCGGAGACTGATTAGCGGGCGTCGGTCAGACGCACCAAGCGCTGATGATCCTTAATGACCAGCGACTTGTGCTTGCGAGCAACTACGCCTTCGCGGGCCAGACTGCCGATGGCGTCGGCGACGATGCCTTTTTCCGCACCGACCCAGGAAGCAATCTCCGAATGGGACGGAATATTGTTGATGATCCAGGATCCATCGCCTTCTGCATTCGGCTCCGAAATGCGCAGCAACTCGAAATAGACGCGCTGGCGGGGCGTCATGGTGCTGAGTGAGGTGACCCGGGTGGTCAGGGTCCGGATAAAGCCGGCAAAACGCTTGAGCAGCACCAGGGAAATTTCCGGGCACATGATCAGTATCTGCCGGAATTCCTTACTGTTCATGGAGGCCAGCAGGGTCGGTTCAAGCGCCGTGACCCGGGCCGAACGTTCCTTGCCGTCGATCGCCGAAATTTCCCCGAAGCAGTCGCCGTCCCTAAGCTCGGCCAGCGAAACCTCTTTCTCCTGGTCCATGAAGTCCATGACCTTGAGGCGGCCGCCGACAACGAAATAAACCGCTGTGGAGCCGTCCGCGAGTTCGATCACCACGTCGTCGGTGTCGAATTCATGCCATTCGCACATGTCTTCCATGCGCTTGATCATGTTGGGCGCCGCTTCGGTCAGCAGGTTTATGCCCACCAGACTGCGGGGAACGCTCTTCAAATCTGCGACGGTATCAACCAAGTGGGGGCCCTTGTTTTGTTGTTTGTTGCAGTAGAAAAACTAAGCGGTCGAATCTAGCAACGGTTGGGGAATCCGTCTACGTACTTTCACTATATAAGGAGTATGTAATGAGGCCGCGCCGAAGTTCAATACGTTATTTGCGCCGCAGGCTCTCGAACACGGAAAGGTTATTGCGGACGGCGTCCTCGTCCAGGTCCATGCGAGCCAGGGCTTCCGCGTTTTTCGTGTCGCCATCAATGCCCAGGAAAAGCGCTAAATTCTGCCGGATTTGGACGTTATTGCGGTCCAGCCGCGCAGCTTTGTTGATCACGTCGATGGCGGTTTTGATATCCCCGCCCATGGCCGCCGATATCGCCAGATTGTTCAATATTTTGGGGTTTTCGGGGGACAGTTCCAGGGCCAGCTCATAGGCATCACGGGCCTTGCGGAACAGTTCCAACCGGTCGAAGGCAATCCCCATAGTGGAATAGATTTGCCAATTCTCGGGTTCAAGATCGATGGCTTTGGTGAGATGTTTAAGGGCGGCGCGGCTTTGTTCGGCAGCGATTAAACTCTTGCCGAATTCCAGGTGATAGGCCGGGCGGCTCTCAAACTGTTCCTTATTGGCCAGCAGGAAGCGCACACCTTCTTTGGCCGAGCCGAGATAGCGGAGATTGCGCACAATGCCCATAAAGACAGCTTCATTCGCCGAATCGTCCGCCCAAAGTTTCCGGTAATGGCTGAGCGCGGCGACATAGTTGCGGCCGGCTTCCGCCTCGAGCGCCGCATTACGCAAGGTATCATCGACAACGGTTTTCTTGGCGGCCTGATCCGTCGTTTCCATGCAGGCGCTTAAGGCCACTACAACGGACAGTGCAACGGCCAATTTACCGGCGCGGCGATCTTTGAAAATTAACCTTGAGACAAGAGAGAGTGTGTTCTGCACGTAAATACGTCCCCACTGCACATTTCTACGCGATTTGGCCGCCATTCTGGCGTCTTCTAAGGCATTACTAGGCCGATTCCTGTTTAAAAACAAGGTTTACGATTTAGGGTAACTCCTAAATACCCGAATTTTCGGCTTTGTGATAAACTCTTGAATCATAGATATAAAACATATCGGTCTTGCGTTTTGTGGTCCGGATCACATTTTAGATATGCCGCTTGTGCTATAGATTTAGGCGTTGTTTGGCGAACTGGATAAACGTCATGGTTCAGCAGAGAGAATTACCGCGTAAAATGTCATTTATCCGCCGGTTCCGGTCGGATCAAAGCGGCGTGGTGATTGTCATTTTTGCGTTGATGCTGCCGATCATTGTCGGGTTTATCGGCTTAGGCGTGGAGACGGCGTTTTGGTTTTCCGAAAAGCGCTCCCTGCAAAGCGCCGCCGATGCCGCCGCGATTGCCGCCGCTTACGAGGTTAAGGACGGAAGCGACACCGCCACCATCGAATCCAAGGCGGTTAACGAGGCCGTGCGCAATGGCTGGACCGATGACGGCAGCACCATCTCTCAGGTGCCGAACTCGGGGACTTATAGCGGCGATACGGCCGCCCGCGAGGTTAACCTGACCCGTAGCGTCAATCTGTTGTTCTCTAACTTGCTGATCGACGGTTCGGTCACCATCAATGCCCGGGCCATCGCCCGCGCCTCCGGGGACAGCGAGGCCTGCGTGCTGGCGTTGGACACCAGTGCGAGCGGCGCGCTGAGCAATCAGGGTAATGCCGATATCACCATGTCCGGCTGCGATATTGCCGCGAATTCGACAGCCGACGACGCGGTTAATCTCAGCGGCAACAGTAGCTTAACCGTGGATTGCGGCTATGTGGTGGGGGGCACCGATCAGGGAAACAATGTGGACTTGACCACCGGCTGTTCGGAAATCGTGGAAGGGGTGTCAGCCATTGTTGATCCCTACGCGTCGATACCCGATCCGACCATCGACTCCTGTGATGCCGACCATACAAATGTCTCGATTTCCAGCGGTACCCTGGACGAAGGGACCTATTGCAGCGGCATCAATTTCAGCGGCACCGTGGAACTAACGGGCGGCACCTACATTATCGACCGGGGCACGTTTAGGGTGAATGCCGGCGCGACCCTGACGGCGGCTGACGGCGTCACTATTATTTTGACCAGTAGTACCGGTGCCAACTATGCCGACGTCAGCATCAACGGTGGCGCTTCTGTCACCCTGGCGGCACAATCCAGTGGCAACTATTCCGGTGTTTTGTTTTACGGCGACCGGGACGGTACCGAAGGGTTAGATGCAACCTTCAACGGCGGCGCGACCATGGATCTGACAGGCGCGCTGTATTTCCCCCAGGGCGATGTGAAATTTACCGGCGGCGTCTCGAGCGGAGGTAGCTGCACCCAGATCATCGGCTTGACGGTGACCTTTAACGGCGATGCCGATCTGAAAATTGACTGCGACGGGGCCGGCCTGTCCGCCATTGAGACCAATGTCACTGTTGGTCTGGTTGAATAAGGAACAGCGGGGCCGGCTTGCCGCCGATGGCCGTGCACGGGTAGACTCAAACACGATGATGGACCACTCCGGGACGCTTATCCGAAAGTTGCGCACCTGCCGCGCCGGGACGGCGGCAGTGGAGTTCGGCCTGATCACGCCGATCCTGCTGATCATCATTATGGGGATCGTTGATTACGGCATGGCCATGTTCCAAAAGATGGAACTGAACGGCGCTGTGCGGTCAGGCGCGCAATTGGCCATGATCGACAGCGGCGATGAAGATGCGATCAAGGACGCGGTTGTCGCTGCGTCCGGGAACGCCATCACCACAACCGATGTCGCGACAACGACCTTTTGTGAATGCGCCGACGAGACCACAATTGTGTGCGGAGGCACCTGCGGCGACGGCAGCAGCAACCGAACATTCATGACCATCACCGCGACGACGACGTTTGAAGGAATCTTTATCAGTAGCGAGGATTTGAACGTTTCCGGCACCATCACCATTCGGGTTCAATAATCGTGCAAGTTTTTCGCCGGCTACGTAAATGTTCGATAGGAGCCACGGCGGTGGAGTTCGCCTTGGTGGCGCCGGTTGTCCTGGTCATGTTCATGACGGCCATCGAGGTCGGCCGTGCATTGTGGATCAGAGCGTCTCTGCAATTTGCCGTCGAAGAGGCAGCCCGCTACGTCATCGTCAATACGGACGATTGCAATTCAACCGCTGAGGCCCAGGCGCAAAATGCCGTGCTTGGACTGGACGGTTCGTCTTTCTCCTTTTCAGCAGTGTCGTCCGTCAGTGGGAGTATGAACTTTTGTGAAATATCGATCACTTACGACTATACGGTGATCACGCCGATGGTGCCGTTCTCGGCTACGTTTACCGCCAGGTCCCGGGTACCGACGGGGAGCACTTAGTATGCAGAGCTCAGCCCCGGATCATCTTGAAGAATTCGGCCACTTCCTTGCGGGTGGTGTCAATTTTGACCAGGAAGTTGAGCCCCAGGAAACCCTCCCGTTTCCAGACCACCTCGGCCTCTCGGATATCGTTGAATTTGTTGTTTTTCAGTTCGACGACGTCGCCGATTTCCAGCTCCGCCTCGGTTTTGACCCGGACGCCCGATTCGGAAATATCGGAGATGGAGCAGTCCCAGCTTTCGCTGCCACGGTAGATGGAGCCTCCGAACAAGGTGCGCCGGCGCTTGAACTGCCGCTGGTTCGGAACATCGCTTTCTTCTTCTTCTGTCATGGCGGTCACATACTAACCCGAGTTCGGAGGAAGACACCAGATCAATGTCTTAGCCCGGAAATGGTTTCTGATTCGCAAACTTGCCTGTGGATAACTCCGGCGAGAGATAAAAGAATCGCGCCGGTTGCAGATGCGAGACATTATTCTCGCAGACGCAAAGAGATTGAAAAAATCCAATGAACATTTACACTTATACACGAATCGGCTGGCAGGCATCTGATCATGATCACCACCTTCACGGTACAGGTCTTGCCTGCCGCTTTTGGTTTGCCGGAAATATGCCGGTACAAGTTTTATTCGAGAACTGCGGGTAACGTCATAACATGCGTGTATTGATTGTCGGCATTCTTGTTCTGACCCTGGGCGTGGCGGGTGTGGCGACCTATTTGATCGGCGTGTTCTCCACCCCTGATAAGATCGAGGAATTGGAGAAGCAGGCAGCGGTCAAGGTTTTCCGCGTGCTGATCGCATCGCGGGAAATGAAAATCGGCACCGTGGTGAATAACGAGATGCTGCAATGGCAGGCCTGGCCGGAAAAAGACATCAACCCGTTGTTCATCACCGTGGACTCGGATGAAAAGCAGGCGGAAGAGCAAAAGAAGCGCGTCGGTATGACCGTCCGCCAGCCCATCGTTCCCGGTGAGCCCATCACCGACAAGAAATTATTCAAGCGGGACAAGCCGGGCTTTATGTCCGGGATGCTGAACCCGGGTATGCGCGCCATGCCGATCGCGGTTAACCAGATCACTGGTGTCGCGGGCTTTATCTTTCCCGGCGACTATGTGGATGTGGTGCTGACCCATACCAAGCTGAAAGACGCCATCAACAAGCGTATCCCGAAGGAAAAAGATAAGGAGCTGCCGTTGACGGTTTTGGCCACGGCGACGGAGACGGTTTTACAGAAAGTGCGGGTTCTGGCTATTGGCCAAAAGGTGGATCAGTTTGATCCCAAGGTCCAAGCCACGGTGGTGCCGACCGTCACGCTGGAAGTCGATGCCAAGCAGGCGCAGATCCTGACCACGGCGAATGCGATGGGCCGCTTGTCTTTGGTGCTTCGGAGTCTGGAGGATGCGTCCAAGCCCGATGAGCCCCGCAGCTTTACGACTGATGTCGAGGTGAGTCCCTTCATGAGCCACTTTGACGAGATCATCAACAAGATGCTGCCGCCGCCGGGCCCGACGCCCGAGGAAATTGAGCGGCAGCGCCTGGCCAAGGAAGTGGACCGCCTGCAAAGCCAGCTCAACGTAACCCAGAGCCGACTGTCCTCGACCGAGGAAACCGCCGCCGATTTGGAGGCCAGATTGCAGTCGGAACAAAAACGGGCGGAAGAATCTCAGAAAGAATATGAAGATCGCCTCAAGGCAGAGGCCGAACGGCGCGCGGCCGCCAGCAAGGCTCAGAGCAAACCCGCCCCGGCGCCGAAAGTTGAAAAGAAACCGGCGAAGATCAATATCTATCGGGCGAATTCCCGGAAGACCCAGGAGGTCGAGTTCAAGTAATGCCGCGTTTGATCAAATACTGGTCCTTGGCGGGGCTGTTCCTGGTGTTGGTGATGTCCGGAGGCGAGGCGCACGCGCAAACCTCGCCGGCCAGCCTGGACATCCAGCTCAATCAGGCCAAGACGATCAACCTGCCCGGCGCCGTCGCCAGCGTGGTGCTGGGCAACGAGGGCATTGCCGACATCCACTTGGACGCCAATGCGCCGGATAAGGCATTCATCATTGCCCGCCGGGTCGGCACCACGAACATCTTCTTTATGAGAGAGGGAGGTGGTCTGGTTCATCAGCTCGAGGTGAATGTGACCTTCGACCACACCGGGATCGAGGGCGCTATTCGCAAACTCTTACCGGATCGCAGCATCAAGGTTTCCGTCTACAGGGACTCTGTCTTCCTCAACGGCTCGGTCCGCTCGGCGGCGGAGTCTGCCAAGGCTCTCTCGATTGTCCGGCGGTTCGTGCCGGACGCCAGCAGTGTGGTGAACATGTTGTCGGTCAAAGGCAGTCAACAGGTCGTGCTGCAGGTCCGGGTGTCCGAGATGGCGCGGACAATCCGCAAGCAATTAGAGGTGGATCAGACCCTTGCGCAAACTTTGACGGATGACCGTTCGATCTCATTCTCGACGGCCGCACCAACTGCGGCGTCGGGCATTTCCAATTTTGCCACGGGTACCATCATCACCCAATTGCCGGGGCTCGGTCCTACGCGGTTCGAAGCGTTGGAGCGGCAGGGACTGGTTAAGACTTTGGCGGAACCGACCCTGACGGCGATTTCCGGTGAGACGGCGACCTTCCTGTCCGGTGGTGAGTTCCCCGTGCCGACCGGCACCGACCAAAGCGGTAATCTTGCCATCACCTTCCAGGAATTCGGCGTACGCCTGGAATTCACCCCGGTGGTGATTGACGCCGGCCGGATCAACATGCGGATCGCGACCGAGATCAGCG
>JAYQGD010000002.1:0-21494 GCA_038140415.1 Rhodospirillaceae bacterium | reverse complement strand
TGAATGCGCCTTGCCCGGACTGAAAGGAATGCGAGATGGGGTCTGACAAGCCAACGGTTTTTATTGTGGACGACGATCCGGCGGTGCGGGATTCGCTGCAATGGCTTGTCGAATCGGTAAACCTGCCGGTGAAGGCCTTTGCCTCGGGAATGGAGTTCCTGGACAGTGACGCGCCCAAAAGCGCTGGGTGTTTGATCCTGGATATTCGGATGCCCGGTATGAGTGGCATCGACGTATTCGAGGAACTAAAGAACATGGGCTCCGCGCTGCCGGTCGTGTTTCTAACCGGGCACGGCGATGTTCATCTGGCCGTGCGGGCCATGAAGGCAAGCGCTTTTGATTTTGTCGAGAAGCCGTTCAACGATCAGGTTCTATTGGATCTGGTGCAGAACGCCATCCGCTTTGACAGTGAGCGGGCAAGCGAGAAAATCCGGATTGACGAGATCAAGAACCGGTTGATGGGGCTGACTTCCCGCGAACGGGAAGTGCTGGACGGAGTTGTCGGCGGCAAATCCAACAAGATCATCGCCCGCGACCTAGGCCTCAGCGAAAAGACCATCGAGTTTCATCGCGCCAAGATGATGGAAAAGATGGACGCGTCGTCGCTGGCCAATCTCATCAAGATGGTGACCATCGTCGAAAAATCGATGGAGAGTGCCTAGGGCGCTATTTCACCCGGTGGAAGGTCTGGGAAACGTTCTTCATATCGCCTTCCCAGCGCTTGGCGAAATCCGTCCCGATCCCGAACTGATCCAGAATCCTGACAACGATGTGATTGACCACGTCGTCGATGGTTTGCGGGTGGTTATAGAACGCCGGCATGGGCGGCAACATGGTGACCCCCATGCGTGACAGTTTCAGCATATTCTCGAGGTGGATGTCGTTGAGCGGCGTCTCTCGCACCACTAGAACCAGTGGCCGCCGTTCCTTGAGGATGACGTCGGCGGCGCGGTGCACCAAATGCTCACCGAAGCCGTTGGCGATGGCCGCGACGGAGCGGGCGGAGCAGGGGCAGATCACCATGCCTTCGGTCAGGAATGAGCCGGAAGACACTTTGGCACCCATGTCGCCGGGGCCGTAATACTCGTTGGCCAGATCCTTGAGATAGTCGAGCTTCAACCCGGTCTCGTGCTCCATGGTGCGCTGAGCCCATTTGCTCACCACCACATGGGTTTCCACATCCGTATCGGCGAGCGCCTCCAACAGCCGGATGCCGAAGATCGACCCGCTGGCGCCCGTCATGCCGACGATAAGTTTTTTGCTCATCTCAATCCTAATCCGGATGAAAAACAGATGGAATCATGGGGTTAAACGGTTTCAAAAGCAAGAAGTCTTGTATTTGCGGCTAAAAAGGCGCGCGTGAAATCACCAAACACCGATCCAATTGGCGCGTTTATCTTTCCGTCCCAGGTTCCGCATAACCATGGTTTTCAGGTCCTCGTCATCGGCCGTGATGCGCGTGCGCCGATAGCGCAGGCTCTCGAACATCATGTCCCGCAGTTCCTGGCGGACGCTCTCGTAGGCCGGGTCTTCGCCCAGGTCGTTCTGCTCCCTGGGGTCGTTTTTCAGATCAAACAGCTCCGGGCGGAACTTTTCATGAAAGACGAGTTTCCAGTCATGGGTCCGCACCATGGTCGCGCGGGCTTCATGACCTTTGATCCCAAGTTCCCAGAATTTGATTCGGGCCGCGTATTCGCTTTCGCTGATCGCATACTTACGCCAATCATCCGGCTGCTCACCGTGTAGCAACGGCAGGATCGACCGTCCTTCCAGGACGTGATCCGGCGCCTCGCCGCCGGCCACTTCAATCATGGTCGGCAACAGATCGATGGATTCGATCAGCCGGTCGTCGACCGTGCCCCGGGTGGTGTCCGAGTCCGGGCTCGGGTCATAGACGATGAACGGAATGCGCACGCTCTCTTCGTGGAACAGTTCCTTTTCGCCCAGCCAGTGGTCGCCCAGATAGTCTCCATGGTCGGAGGTGAACACGATCATCGTGTCATCCATCCGGCCTTGCTCCTCCAGAAACTTGAACAGCCGGCCCATGTGATCGTCGATTTGCTTTATTAGCCCCATATAGGCGGGGATGACATTCGCCCGGACCTCGTCCTGGGAGAAATTCTCGCTGTCCTCCCGCTCGAAATACATGGCGGTCAGGGGATGCGGGTTCTCCCGTTCATGCTGGGTTTTGTTCACCGGCTTGATGTCGTTATGGCCGTACATGTTGTGATAGGGCGCCGGCGCGATATACGGCCAGTGCGGTTTGATGTAGCTGAGATGCAGGCACCAGGGGCCGTCGCCCGCTTCCGCGATATAGTCCATGGCCCGGTTGGTCATGTAGGCAGTCTCGGAATCCTCCTCCTTTACCCGGGCGGGCAGGTGAGAGTTTCGCATGAACCAGCCCGACTTGATTTCACCGTCCGGACCCTCGCCGGAGTTGGCGAAGTCGTGCCAGGGGTTCCGGCTGTCATAGCCCTTGGAGCGGAGATATTGGTTGTAAGCGAGATCGTCGGGCGGCAGGAAATCGTCATTGCCCCAAAGCCCGTCATCCCGCTCATACGGTTCAAACCCGCATTCGCTGACACGGATGCCCAGATCAGAGCGGGGGTCGATTCCCATCCGCGCCATGCCTTCCCGGTCGGCGACCATGTGGGTCTTGCCGACCAGCGTCACCCGGTAGCCCAACGGGCGCAGATAATCGCCGATGGTTTTCTCATAGGCGTTCAACGGCACGCCATTCCAGGTCGCCCCATTGGAGAGGGCGTAGCGGCCCGTATAGAAGTTCATCCGGGAGCCGCCGCAGATAGGCGCCTGGCAAAAGGCGTGAGAATAAATGACCCCTTTGGCGGCTAGGGCGTCGATGTTCGGCGTTTCCAGCCGGTCATGACCGGTGCAAGACAGGTAGTCGTAGCGCAACTGGTCGCACATGATGAAAAGGATGTTCTTAGCTTTGGCCATGGATTTCCGCCCTGTTTATTTTTGCAGCCGTCGGCTAAGCCCGCGCATTTAATGCGAGCTCGAACCTCCGGCCGGTTATCTGATTATGCGTTGCCGCGCCGTTCCCGCCAAACGCCCAACTTGGTTTGCACCACCTTGTCGGAGAAACAGAAGACCACGGATTCTTCCGCCGCCTCGAAATGATGCGGATACCAGCAGGGCACCACCATGATGTCCTGCTTGGTCCAATCGTAGGTGACTTGTTTGTCGCCTTCGCCCACGACCAACTTGCCGCTGCCTTCCACCGGCGAATAAATCAGGCTTTCCGTCGACTGATAGGTCTCCGACTTAAAGCCTTTCGGCAGCAACTGGAGGAAGGTCGAGATGGTCGCCATCGCCGGGCCGCCCGAGGTCGGGTCGATATATTCCAGCTTCAGACCGTGATAAGGGTCCAGGTCGGTGGTCTTGCTAAGGGTTGCTAACGTTTCCCGCGACCGGTCATAGGGGTAGCTGAAGATCGGAGAATTCAGGTCTTCGGGCAGAACACCCACGGGCCGCATATTGTTGCCGTAGCGGGCCAGGCTGTCGCCCGGCGGCGGGCCTTCCGGGAACCGCTCATCCGGATAATGCTCGACAAAGATGGAGCCGATCGTCCGGATCAGCGGAATGTCCAGCCCATCAAGCCAGACCACAGGCTCGTCCCCTTCATGGCCATGGTCGTGCCAGGTCCAGGACGGCGTGATGATGAAGTCGCCGGGTTCCATATAGGTTTTCTCGCCATCGACAGCGGTGTAAGCGCCGCTGCCCTCGATAATGAAGCGCAGCGCGGCCGGTGTGTGCCGGTGCGCCGGCGCCACTTCGCCCGGCATGATGAGCTGCAAACCGCCATACAGGCTTTCGGTGATCGAGCAATTGCCCGGCAGGCCAGGGTTCTCCAGCATAAGCACCCGGCGCTCGGCTTCGGCGGCGGAAATGACGTTGGCCGATTCCAGCAACAGTTCCCGGAGTTCGCTGTAATCCCAGAAGTGGGGCACTGATTTGACCGCCGGTTCCGGAGTCAGGAGATGACGCAAATTCTCCCACAAGGGGGCCATCGCATGCTCATTGATGCGGGCATAATATTGGGCGCGATCTTCCGAGATTTCCGCGCCGGTTGCCGGGGTGTCCATATCAGCTTCCTCCAATTCACGTGCGGCTTAGTGTAGCCGTCTTTTTCAGGCATTTCACGACACCAATTTAACGGTTCGCCGAAAGCGGTTGCAAGCGGCTGGGGTGCATGACCAGTATGCGGCTATGGTAAACGGCTCGGATAGCTCAACAAGCGCGGCCGGCGGCGAGACCGGTTGGAGGCAAATCTTCACCGGTAGGCTTGGTCTGTACAGCCTGATCGTGAATCTCGGGGTCGGGCTGTTTGCCATTGATACGTTCGTTATCTCCACCATCATGCCGACCGTCGTCGGCGACATCGGCGGCACGGAATTCTATTCCTGGTCGGTCATGCTGTTCATGGTCGGCTCCATCATGGGGGCCGCCGGCGCAGGCCCGGTCCGCGACAGGTTGGGCCGGCGCAACGGCTATGTGCTAGCCGGGCTGGTGTTCCTGATCGGCAATATGGGGGCGGCGCTGGCGCCCAACATGCTAGTGCTGGTGTTCTGGCGGTTTGTGCAGGGCCTCGGCGGCGGGCTGATCATTTCGCAGTCCTACGGCTTGGTGGGCGACGTTTATCCGCCGGCGATGCGCCCGCGCATCCTTTCGATCATTTCGTCGACCTGGGGAATCGCCACGGTGATCGGCCCCGGCTTCGGCGGTATCTTCGCCGAGCTTGGATTGTGGCGCGGCGCGTTTTGGGCGTTGGTGCCGCTGGCTGGGATTTTCGCGTTCCTAGCCTGGCGCAGCATTCCCGGCTCCGAAACGGTCGAGGCCAAATCCCGGTTTCCGTTGTTCCGGCTGTTCGCCATGGGCGGTGGCATGCTGTGCGTCGGTTTCACCTCTCAAGTGGAAGACAACTTACTGCGCGGCGCGTTGATCGCCGCGGCCATCGTCCTGGTGGTTATGGGCTTCCGCCGGGACGCCCAGGCCGAACGGCCGATGTTTCCGGCCAAGACGCTGGTCATCACGTCGGAGATCGGGGCGGCCTATTGGGTGATGCTGCTGATCACCGTCTCGTTCACCATCGCCATTCTCTACACCACATTTTATCTGCAGATCATCCATAATCAGCCGCCCTTGGTCTCGGCCTATATCAACGCGATCATGTCGTTTTGCTGGACCACCAGCGCGGTCGTGGTCGCCGGTTTCAAAGGCCGGTGGATTTGGGGATCGGTGATCGGCGGTGGCGGGCTGCTGGTCGCCGGCGCAGCGGTGCTGCTGTTCCAGGCAACGACGGGTTCCGTCATCCATGTCGGGGTGGGCTTGGCCTTGATCGGGCTCGGCATGGGATTCACCAACAACCACGTCATTGCCTTGGCCATCCTGGCCGCGCCGAAAGGCGGGGAGGCGCTTGCCGGTTCTTCGGTTCAGACTATGCGGAACCTGGGTCTGGGATTTGGCGCGGCCGCAGCAGGTCTGTTCGCCAACGCGGCGGGGATCACGTCGGCCGGGGTGGAGCTGTCCGCCACCGGCCATGTCAGCGCCTCCAATCCGTCGATGGTCGCCTACGCCATCGATTGGGTGCACGGCGCTGATCTGGGCGTGGCGCTCCTGACCCTGCTGGTTATTCTTTATTACTATGGCAAAGCCAGGCATCGGACGGAACCGGCGGCTGACACGGCTTAGTGGCCGCTGATCTCCGCGTGCAGCGGTTTGGTTTCCTCGAACTTGGCCTTTTGCTCGTCGGACGCTGACGCCTGATGCTTGTCCTTCCATTCGTTGAAGGGCATGCCGTAAATCACTTCCCGGGCTTGGTCATAGTCTATTTCCACGTTCCGTTCACCGGCGGCCGCCATATACCATTTGGCCAGGCAGTTGCGGCAAAAGCCGGCGAGGTTCATCACGTCGATGTTTTGCACGTCGGTACGTTTTTGCAGATGTTGAATAAGGCCGCGAAAAGTGGCGGCTTCGATTTCGATACGGGTTTGATCGTCCATGAGGGGGGTCCTCCTTCGCAAATAATCTGACGTCATATGTATCCCTACCGGGGCAACACTGCAATTCCCAGCGCCGTGATTGAAGGGGCAGATCACCGCACCAACGATATGCACATTCATCCCGGACTTATCCCTATTGTGCCAACAAGTTATCCACAGGTTTTCCCCAGATTGCTGCGGCCTAGCCCCTTGGGGTGCGATTGTTCTGCAACTCCCGAGTATGGTACATTTCGTCTCCCCGGATGGGAGTGCCGGGACCACGCCAGAGATCATTCGGGAGGATAGAATGGCGATCAATTCATCCGGCAATCCTGAGTCGGGCAATCCGTCCATCGAGATGGTTCACGACTCGTTGTCGTCGCAGGAACCGGCGCCGGAAGACGTTCAAGCCGATCCGGAACCCATTGTGCCGCCGGGATCGTCTGTCCAACCCGAAACCTATATTCCTCCCAAAGCACCCGAATGGAAGCCGCCGTTTTATGCCCGCTATCGTCTGCTGACGGTCTCGGCAGTTTTGCTGACCGCGGCCTGGATTGTGTTATGCGGCTTTTATCTGACCGAGAGCTTGAACGTGGTGGACTTCAACGCCTTGCTGCCCCACGAAGTCGGCGGGTTGGCCGCAGGCATTTTGACGCCGATTGCCCTGTTGTGGATCGTTGTGGCGTATTTTGAGCGCGCCCGGATATATGAGCGGGAAGCCGCCAGTCTCCGCTGGCATCTGGAGCAACTGACCTTCCCGACGGAAACCGCCGAGACGCGGGTCAATCAGATCACCAACACATTGCGGGCGCAGGCTAAGGCGCTGACCGCCAGTTCAGAGGAGGCCGCCAGCCGCGCCGCCGAAGCCACGTCCATGATCCGTCAGCAAACGGTGGCGCTCTCCGCCGCGTCCGAAGAAGCCACCCTTAAAGCCGAAAGCGCCGGCGAGAAATTGCGCCAGCAGGCCGAGGACCTGGTCTCCGCGTCGGACCGGGCGATCAACCGGGCGCGGGAAGCCGGTAACGTCATTCACCACCAGTCCCATGATTTGATCAATGTCTCGCAGCAGGCGGCGTCCCGCACCGAAGACATCACGACCGCGTTGCAGAAAAGCGGTGAAGAGTTGATGCGGGTGGCCGAGGATGCGTCGCGCAAAGCTCACGACACGTCCGAACTGTTCGCCAAGCGCTCCGAAGTCCTATCCGAGGTGTCCAGCGCGGCCGCCGTGCGGGCGGAGAAAATGGGCGCCGATCTGAGCCTGCATACGGATGCGCTGAGAGGCGCGACGGAGGCCGCTGCCCGCCGGGTGGAAACGGCCAGCGAGAACCTACGCGACTTTGCCCAGGATATGACCCGCCGATCCGACGAGGCGCAGCGCCAGGCGGACGCCATGAGCGATATGCTGAACCGCCAGGTGGAAGTGATCGCGGAGGCCGTGCTGAAATCGTCGGCCCAGACCAACGATATTGTTAAGCAGGTTGCAGAAGAAGCGCGCAATCTGGTCGAGACCACCGATGACGTGCTGCGTAAGGTCAAGGAAGCCGGTGTGGAGCTGGCGACCAACACCGGTGATCTGCATGCCGCCGGCGAACAGGCGTCCCAGGTGATGAACGGGGTCACGGCCACGTTCCGTGCGCAGGCAGGCGCGCTTGAGACAGTGACAGAAAAGGCTTCGGCGCGCACCGGCCAGGTCACCGGCCAATTCCAGGATGCGACGGAGACCATGGAAACGGCGACGGAAGGTTCCTTGGGTCAGCTCGGCGAGGTGGCCGAGGAACTGCGCTCTCTGGCCGACGCTTTGACAGCGCATACGGAACGTGCCGTCGCCGACATGAACGATGCCGGCCAGAACATGCAGGGCAAGTCGGACCATATTACTCGGCTTAGCGATCTTGTTGTGCTTCGTCTCGGTACGACCAGTGAAGCGCTACGCAAGAAGGCCGAGGAATTGGGTGAGGTGTCCAAGGGCGCCAACGCGCTGATCGATGAATCCAGCGAGCGCTTACGCCAAGCCAAGCTGGAATTGAAGGAAGCCGCGGACGGCAGTGTCGGCAATGTGGACCGGGTGACTGCGGCGCTTCGCCGTGATCTTGCCGAGATGGTTGAGGCCGCGAAATCTGCCGCCGGGGTCAGCGATGAGTTATCCGAACGGATCAGCCGGGTGGCCCGGGATTCGGACGAGGCGGCGGCCAATCTGCAGCGGCTTAACGAGGCCGTCGAAGATCAGGTGCGGAATTTGAACTCGGCGTCAAAGGCCGCCAATGGGGACATGTCGTCCGTGTCCGAGCAACTGGCCGCTCAGTCCCGGCAAATCAGTCAGGCCGCTAACGATACGCTGGAAAGCGTGAGTAAAGTCGGAGCGCTGCTGGAAGAGGAAACCAAAGTTATCGGGGAGTCCTCGACCAAGGCGACGGAACGGTTGCGGGCGGTCGGTGTGGTCCTCGAGCGCCGGGCGGAAGAACTAAACGCCGCCTCTGACGACGCCACCACAAAGGTCAATGCCGTGGCCGATATTATGAGCGGTAAATCCAACGAAATCCTGCGCACCGCTGAGCAGGCGGCGAAGGAAGTGTCGACCGCCAGCGAAGCCATGGGCTATCAGTCTCAGGAAGTGGCGCTCGCCTCTGACCGGGCGGCTAAGTTGCTGGCGCTGGTTAACGACGCGCTGAAGCAACAGTCCCGTGATCTCAACCGGACCACCGATAACGCCGCCGACCAGATCGACAATGTCAGCGAGAAACTGGCGCAACGGTCTCAGGAACTGACCAGCATCGCCGACAACGCCGTCACGCGGATGGATGAGACTTGGGAGACGCTCGAGGACCGGGCCGACAAGATGCGCATCCTCTCATCCGATCTGATAACTCAGGTGGGCGATGCGGCGACGGCGCTGCACGAACGCTCGCAGGAACTGGCCTCGGCCTCCGACAGCGCGGTGTCGGATGTGGAGATGGTGGGCGATGCGCTTCTCGAGCAATCTCGGGAAGCGGCGACGGCCGCCGATCAGGCGGCGGCGCGTCTCAGCAAGATCGCCAGCGAACTCGGCACCAGTTTTGCCGAAATCAACGAGACCTCGACCAATACGGAAGAGCGGATGCACCTCATGGGCGCCAATTTCCGTCAGCGGGCGGAGGAGTTCGCGCAGGCGGCCGCCGTGTCCACGGCGCATGTTCAAGCCTTCGCCGATGCGCTACAGGAGCGCTCGAAGGAAATGACCGGCGCGTCCGACGATGCGACCGCCAAGGTGGATCAGGTCGGTATGGCCTTGCAGGAACGCTCCCGCGAAGTGGCCCTGGCCGTCGACCGGGCGGCCAAACTGCTCTCCGCGGTCACCTCCGGGTTGCAGCGTCACGCGGATACGGTGAATACGGTTTCCGATCAAGCGGTCGAGAAGGCGGAGGACTTGGGCCAGGTTTTGAATTCGCAATCCGAGGAAATCGCCAAACTGACCGATCACAATGTGTCGGTGATGGACGAAAGCAGCCGGATGGTTCGCCAGCGGCTGGACGACCTCGCGGCTTCGTCCGACCGGGCGATTGCCAAATTGTCCTCCGCCTCTGATGTCGTTGTTGCCAGCACGGATCAATTATCCGACGCTTCCCGGACCGCGGCGGAGAATGCGGCCCAGGCCGACAAGAACTTCCGCAACACGTCCCACAACATGTCGCGGGCGGCGGAAGAGAACATGATCAAGCTGAAAGAAATCAGTGATCAACTAAGGAAACATTCCAAGGACGTCAGCACCGCCTCGCATCACCTGACCCTCAAGATGGGGTCTGCCGGCGGAGAACTCAGAAGACAGCTGGATGAGATTTCGGAGTCCTTCGATGAGGCCCTGGGCGGCATTGAATCCGTCGGCGCCAGTGTCGAGGATAAATCCCGCCAGGCGTCCCAGGCGGCTGACCGGGCGACCCGCAGCATGGAAGTGTGGGGCGAGGCCATGGAGAAGGGGACGGCCAAGGCCTCCCAGGCGGCGCAGCAGATGAGCACCGAGGCGCAGGAGGCGTCCCGCGCGGTCTTGAAGCAGACCGAGGCGCTGAACAATGTGTCCAGCCGGGCCCGCGAGATCTCCGAAGCGCTGACCGAGCAGACCAAGGTGGCCGGCACGGGCGAATTCCTGAAGCGCATGTCGCTGATCACCGAAGCCTTGGAGTCGGTCGCCATCGATCTGAACCGGGTTCTGGAGACGCGGGTCAGCGAGGATGACTGGCAGAAATTCAGTCACGGCGACAAGAGTGTCTTCCTGCGCAAGATTCTCGGCATGCGGTCCAAATCCAAATTGGGCCGGATCACCAAGCTCTACCGCGAAGATTCCGAGTTCCGGGATTACGTCACCCGCTACCTGCGTCAGTTCGACGGGCTCATTGCCGATGCCAAAAAGACCGATCAAGAAGGCGTGCTGAGCGCTGGCTTCATGACCTCGGACGCGGGCAAGGTGTACATGCTGCTGCGAGCGGCCCTCGATTGGGAAGCCGGCGGCGGTACGGACGAGGATTAATCCGCGTAGCGGTTCTTGGGCCGGGGGAGGCCCATATTCTCCCGCAGCGTTTTGCCCTCGTATTCCTTGCGGAATAAATCCCGGCGCTGCAGTACCGGGATCACCCGATCAATAAAGTCGTCCAGGCCGCCCGGCAGATAGGGGAACATGATGGTGAACCCGTCGCTGCCGCGCGTTTCCAGCCATTCTTCCATTTCATCGGCGATCATTTCCGGCGTGCCCATGATGCAGAGCCCGGAGTAGCCGCCGAGCCGTTGCGCCAATTGCCGGACCGTTAGGCCCTCGACCTCCGCCATTTGGATGACCCGGTCCCGGCCGCTCTTTGACTGGTTGCTTTCCGGCAATTTGGGCAAAGGGCCGTCGAGATCGAACTTGGATACGTCGGAGCCGACGGCGATGGAGAGCGACGCGATGGCGCTGTCCAAATGCACTTTGCTGTCGAGAGTCGCGCGCTTCTCCTGCGCTTCTTCCAGAGTATCGCCGACGATCACCATGCAGGCCGGCAGGATGCGCATGTTTTCCGGATCGCGGCCGGCGGCCTGCATCCGGGTTTTGACGTCCGAATAAAACTCCTGGCCCAGCTTGAGCGAGCGATGGGAGGTAAAGACAGCCTCCGCCGTTTCCGCCGCCAATTGCCGGCCCGAGTCCGAGGAGCCGGCCTGCACGATCACCGGCCAGCCCTGAACCGGCCGGGCGATATTCAGCGGCCCCCGGCATTTCAGAAACTCCCCGTCATGATCCAGCACATGCATTTTATCGGGATCAAAGAAAACGCCCTCGTCCACGTCCCGGATAAATGCGTCTTCCTCCCAACTGTCCCAGAGGCCCGTGACCACCTCGTAGAATTCCCGCGCACGGCGATAGCGCTCGCTGTGTTCCAGATGATCTTCCAGCCCGAAGTTCTTGGAGGCGTCGGGGTTGGACGTGGTGACAATGTTCCAGCCGGCCCGGCCGCCGGAGATATGATCCAAGGACGAAAACCGACGGGCGACGTGATAGGGCTGCTCGTAAGTGGTTGAGCCCGTGGCCACCAGGCCCAGATGCTCGGTCACCATGGCCAGCGCCGGCAACAGGGTCATCGGTTCGAACGAGGTGACCGTGCCGCTGCGCTTCAACGCGTCCATCGGCATGTTGAGGACGGCCAGATGGTCGGCCATGAAGAACGCATCGAACTTTCCTTCTTCCAGCCGCTGGGCAAAGTGCTTGATGTGCTGGAAGTTGAAGTTGGCGTCGGCATAGGCGCCCGGATAGCGCCACGCGCCGGTGTGAATGGTGGCCGGGCGCATGAATGCGCCGAGACGCAGCTTGCGATCTGAACTCATTCTCTGTCCACTTTCCTTGTGCCGATATCTTAATTGATGAGCGGCGAGAGGCAATCAGCGGATGCGCTCTATCGTGATGACTTGGCTGAATTTTTCGTTATCATCCAGCCAACAATCAATATTCCGAACAGGGGGACGGCATGTCCGTACTTAATCTCTCCATCGCGACGACCGACTATGACCATTTCCGAGATATCCGTCTGGGTACGGTTAAGCCGGAAGGGATTGATCTGAATTGGTTCAACCTGGGCCATCACGAATGCTTTGCCCGCTTCACCGCGAACCGGGAATTCGATATGTCGGAACTGTCGTTCGCCAAGTTCACCACCCAAGTGACCCGGGAAGATAGTGATGTCTTGGGCCTGCCGATCATCTGTTCCCGGCTGTTCCGGTTCAGCTCTTTCTATGTGAATAAGAACAGCGGCATCCAGACAATTGCGGATTTGAAGGGCAAGACCGTCGGCTCGCCCGAATGGGCGCACTCGGCCGCCGTCTACATGCGGGGCTGGATGCACAACGATATGGGCGTGAAGCTGCAGGATGTCCATTGGGTTCAGGCCGGCGCAAATTCGCCGGGCCGCAAGGAGAAAGTGGAGCTCAACCTGCCGGACGGCGTGCAGTTGACCCGCATCCCCGATAAGTCCCTGAGTGAAATGGTCGCGTCCGGCGAGCTCGACTGTGCCTTGATCGCCCGGCCGCCCAACTGCTTCATCGAGGGCCATCCAGATGTGGTGCGGCTGTTCCCGGATTACCTGGAGATGGAAGAGAAATATTATGGCGATACCGGCGTCTGGCCGATCATGCACATCATCGCCATTCAAAAGCACATCGTGGATGAAAACCCCTGGGTGCCGCGCAACCTGTTTAATGCCTTCCAGGAATCCAAGCGCCGCAGCCTGGAGCGTATTTTTGATCCGGCCGTGTCCCGGTATCCGCTGGCCTGGCTGCCGACCTATGCCCGCAAGATGGCGGACGTCTTCGGCCCGGACACGTTCCCCTACGGCATTGAGGCGAATCGCAAGACCTGGGAGCAGATGGCGCTCTATACCTATCAGCAGGGGATCGCTCACCGGCAGTTCACGCCGGAGGAAATCTTCCCGGCCGGCATCGACACCGAAGTGATCGTGTGAGCCGCGGATGAGTGACACGCCGAAATCCGGCGGCCCCATCGCCGCCGATCTGATCGCCGATCTGGCCGCCGCCAGTCATATCCTGGCGGAGCGGGGCGTGGTCGACGCCTATGGCCATGTGTCCATGCGTCACCCGGATGCACCCGACCGGTATTTCATGTCCAAGTCCATGGCACCGGCCCTGGTCACCCCGGACGATATCATCGAGTACGATTTGGACAGCAACCCGGTGAACGCGGAAGGGCGCGGAAGCTTTTTGGAACGCTTCATCCACGGCCAGGTCTATAAGGCCCGGCCGGACGTGAACTCGGTCGTGCACAGTCATTCACCGTCGGTCATTCCGTTCGGGCTGGTGGATGTCCCCATGCAGGCGATGTTTCACAACGCCGCTTTCCTGGCGCAAGGGGTGCCGATCTTTGATATCAGTGAAACGTTCGGCAACACGGACATGCTGGTCTCCGACAACGAAAAGGGCGTGGCGCTCTGTGACTGCATGGGCGACAAGGATGTCGGCCTCATGCGGGCCCACGGATCGGTGGCCTGCGGGCCGACCCTGCAATTGGCGGTGTTCCGCGCTATCTTCACCGAGGTGAACGCGCGGGTGCAACACTGGACGCAGGCCCTCGGGCAAGGTTCATCCATGGCGGTGCTCAACGAAGAAGAGGGCATCCTGGCGGACGGCCCGAACCAGGGCGCGAGTTTGCGAGGCTGGGATCTGTGGCGGCGCCAGGTGCGCGACGAATGCGGCTGGTAGCCGGCGGAATTTACGGGAGAGAGTTATGAGCGAGATCGAACAACAAAAGCAGCAGCTGGTGGATTGCATCCGCATGCTCGAACGGGCGGATATCATCGACTACAACGGCCACTGCAGCATTCGCACCAACGGCGACAACATGTTCATCAATATCGGCTCGTGCCAGCGCAGCCGGCTGACCACGGCGGACATCTGCACCATCGATTTCGACGGCAATGTGCTGGAGGGGAACGGCAAGCCGCCGCTGGAATTCCACCTCCACGCCGGTATCTATAAAGAACGGCCGGATGTGGACGCAATTGTCCATGCGCATCCCAAATGGTCGACCTTCCTGACCATCACCGGCCATCCCTATTTGCCGATCTTCGCTCAGGGGACGCTGGTGTATCCGCTGCCAATCTTGGACTCGCCCAATTCCATCAATAATCCGGAAATGGCCAAGCGGCTGACCGATACGCTGGGCGACCGGCCGGCGGCCTTGATGAAGGCCCACGGCGCGGTGACCACCGGCAAGACCATTCTCGACGCTTTTGTCTTGGCGACTTATCTGGAGGACAACGCTTATCGTCAGTATATGTCCCTGCAGATCGGGGAGCCCTATGAGTTCACCGAGGAAGAGATCGCCGCGTGTCAGGCCAAGCTATTCAACGAAAGCCTGTTCAAGCGGACCTGGGATCATTTCTACGCCAAGATGGAAGACGGGGCTTAGGGAGTACGCATGTCTCATCCCGACAAGTTTCTGATGGCCGCCGTTTTCGGTTGGCCGGTGATGCACTCCCGCTCGCCGTTGATGCACAATTACTGGTTCGAACAGCAGGGTCTGGCCGGCACCTATGTGCCCCTGGCTATTCAGCCCGGCAAGCTGGAACCGGCATTGCGGGCGCTGCATCCGTTGGGGTTTTCCGGCTGCAATATCACGATCCCGCACAAGCTGGACGCCATGGACATCGTTGACGAGGTCGACGACGTGGCGAAAAAGATCGGCGCCATCAGTTGCGTCGTCGTCAACGAAGACGGCACGTTGTTCGGCACCAATAATGACTGGCTCGGCTTTCTCGGCAACATGAAGCACCAACAACCGGACTGGCGCGGCGATGCCGGCCCGGTCGCGGTGATCGGCGCCGGCGGCGGCGGCCGGGCGGTTTGTTACGCCATGATCGAAGAAGGCGCGCCGGAGATTCGCCTGATCAACCGCACCCGCGACCATGCGGAGGTCTTGGCCAAGGATTTGGGCGGTCCCGTTTCGGTTATGGATTGGGAGGACCGGCATGACGCGCTGGACGGCGTCACCACGGTGGTCAATGTCACCAACCAGGGTATGGTGGGCGAAGCGCCCCTTGATCTGAACCTCGAAAAACTGCCCGCCGGCGCGGTGGCCTCGGATATTATTTACACGCCTTTGGAAACGCCGTTTTTGGCGGACGCCAAGGCGCGGGGGCATGCGACGGTCAATGGCTTGGGCATGTTGATCCACCAAGGCCCGCCCGCCTGGAAACGTTGGTTCGGCGTGGAGCCCACGGTGACCGAAGAGCTTCGCGAGACCATGGAGCGCAGTATCCTCGGCGGTTAATGCGTGCCGTTGTCGCAACCCGGCATTAACCCCTTTCCATTATACTGATCCGCTGGCCCTTAGAGCATAATTGAACCGGGCCGGAACGGGATTAGAATAACACCATGACGGTGATCGAGTCACAACAGGACCGCACAGCGGCCTTGGCCTCGGCGATTGAGGCGGGCGCGGCGGCGTTTGCGGCCGGCCGGTTCGAGGATGCCGTGGCGGCGTTCCAAAAAGCGGCGGAGCTTGGCGGCGGCCGGGCGGCTGATCTCAACAACCTGGGCCAGGCCCTACGCAATGCCGGTCGATTGGGGGAATCAGTAGACGCTTTCACTTGGGCGGCCCAGGCAGATCAGACGTTTGCCGATCCTCTCAATCATTTGGGTGCGATTTCAGCAAGCGCGGGGCGGTATGAAGAGGCGCGGGACTATTATCGCCAAGCCTTGGCGCGTCGGCCCGATTATGGGCAGGCCTATTTCAACCTGGCACTGGCGGAGCAGGCCGAGGGGGCGCACGACGCGGCAATTTCGGCATACCGCCAGGCGATTGCCTGTCAGCGCGATTACGCCGCTGCTTACAACAACCTCGGAGTCTTGCTTTGTGATTTGGGTCGGGCAGAGGAGGCGGAGGATGTCCTGCGGGATGGGCTGACGGCGTGCGAAAGTTCATCGGAATTATGGACAAGTTTGGGGACCTGCCTCAGCGGACAGGGTAAGTTCGAGCCGGCGAAAGAGGCCTACGCCGCCGTGCTCGATTTGGATAACAACTTTCAGGAGGCCCGCTGGAATTTGGCCATGTTGCAACTGGCGAGCGGTGACTTCGAAAATGGCTGGGCCAATTACCGCTACCGGCCGAGCGTGGAGCGGGATAAATATCCGATGCCGCTAGAACCGTGGCCGGCAGTCATGTCGGGCCGGCTGGTGGAAATCCATGCCGAACAGGGGCTCGGGGATGAGCTGTTTTTCCTCCGCTTTGTGCCAGCGTTGATCGCGCGGGGCGCTCACATAAGGTATCGCGCCGATCCGAAGATCGCAGGACTATTAACCGGGCAATCTGATCTACGAGCAGACGGCGAGGCGACGGATGTCATTTCTCTTGCCGATTTGCCGTACCTGCTAAGTAGCCGGGAGCCGCTGCCGTCGATCCGGCTGTCCCCCGATCCGGATCGCGTGGCGAGAATGACAGGGCAGCTGAAATCCGCCGGGCCCGCACCGTATATCGGGGTGACCTACCGGGCCGGGCGCCGGATCGAGGGCGCCCTGTTCAAGGAGATCGGCATTCAAGATTTTGGACAGGCGCTCTCCCATGCGCCCGGCACGCTGATCAATCTCCAAAGATCGCCGGAGGAGGGCGATGCCGCCGCGCTGGGCGAAGCCGCCGGCCGGGACGTTGCCGACTTTACGGACCTCAACGACGACCTTGCCGGTATGCTGGCGCTGATGAGCCTACTGGATGACTGTGTCGGCGTGAGTAATACCAACATGCATCTGCGCGCCGCCGTGGGCCAACCGGCGCGGGTTCTGGTGACCCATCCGGGCGAATACCGCTGGACCCTGGCGGCGGAAACCTCGCCCTGGTTCCCGGACTTTACGCTCTACCGGCAAGTGCCTGACACAGGGTGGACAGCCGCGCTGCAACAACTTACCGGTGACTTGGCGGGAGAGCGCGGATGACCGGTAGGCGAATTTCCGTTCTTTGTCCGACGCGCGGCAATCCGCAATTCGTCGAGGCGCAGATCGAGAACATCGCCGACACCCTTGCCGAGCCGGGCCGGCTGAAGCTCTTGTACTATGTTGATAACAACGATCCGTCGCTGAAGGACTACCAGTTTGCCTTTCACAAAATGGAGGCGCAGGTCGGCCGGAGACTGCCGTTCGAGATCGTGTCGGGTGATCCCATCGGCACACCGCGCGCCATCAATTTGATGGCCGAGATGGCGGAGGCGGACGCTTATATGGTCATCGCCGATGACGTTGTGTTCGAGAGCAGCGGCTGGGATCAGGCGATAGACCAGGTGGTTGCCGACCATCCGGATGGTGTGTTCAACGCCTGGTTCGATGACGGCGTGTTCGGCGAGAAACTAAGTTGGTGTCCGATCCTGGGGCGCACTTGGTTCAAGACGCTTCGGTATATCGTGCCGGTGATTTTCGAACATTACGCCGCCGATCACTGGCTGCATACGCTGGGCCGGCTGACCGGGCGCAACGTTTTTATTGCCGATCAAAAACTCGGACAGCGGCAAATCGACGACACCGCGACGGAGGCCCGCTACGCCTGGGAAGTGGATGGCGGGGCCAAGCGTAAGATGGACCGGGACAACGAACAGTTTGAACGGTTGGAGCGCTATCTGCGCCTGGATGTGGATGTATTGCGAAAAGCGATTGCCGACGCGGAGGAGGCGTGAGCACGGCGGAAGACCTCCTGGCCCAAGGCATCGCCGCCCACAGCGCCGGTAAACTGGACGAGGCCCAGCAAAGCTTCAAAGCGGTTCTGCAGGAAGACCCGTACCACACGGATGCCCTTCATCGGCTAGGGCTCATCTCCGCGAAAAAGAATGAGCTGCGGGAAGCGATTGCCTATTTGAGAAGCGCGGCGGCGGCGGATAAATCCCGTTCCGATGTCCACGCGGATTTGGGGGTTGTCTACCGGATGAGCGGCGATGGGGCGCGGGCCGAGCGTAATCTGAAGCGCGCGATTGAGTTGGAAGGAGATCGCGCCGACTTTCACTACAATCTCGGGCTGGTGCTGAACGATCTGGCGCGGTCGGAAGAGGCGCGGTCGGCGTATCAAAAGACGGTCGAGCTCAATCCCGCTCACGCAGCCGCCCACAACAATCTTGGGAACATCCTGAAGTCGTTGAACGATTGGGACGGCGCGGCGGCGGCTTATCGGGCGGCGATTTCGGCTGAACCGGGATTTGCCCCGGCCCACAAGAACCTGGCCGATATTCTGGAAACCGACGGCGATATCGAGGGTGCGTCACAGGCCTATGCAGCCGCGCTGCATCTGCGGGCTGATCCGGGCACCCGCATCCGGGAAGCGTTAATGCTGCCGGTGCTACCCAAGTCCACGGATCAGATTGCCGAACTGCGGGCGGGTTTGGACGAAAGGCTGGACCGGCTGTTGGACGAGGATTTGCACCTGACCGATCCGCTCCGGGAGGTCGGCGCCACCAATTTTCTTTTGGCCTATCACGGGCTGGAGGACCGGGGCATTCAGTCCAAGTTGGCTGATCTCTATGTCAAGGCGTGTCCGGTGCTCGCCTTCGAGGCCCCTCACTGCCGGGAGTGGCTGGCCGGGATGGAAGGCGGCAGAATCAGGATCGGTTTTGTTTCCGCTTTTTTCCATGGCCATACCATTGCCCGGCTAAACGCCGGCTTGATCCAGGGGCTGCCCCGCGACCGGTTCGAGGTCATTCTTTACACGTTGTCCGACGTGCAGGACGATATGTCCCACGCTCTCGCGACCAGCGCCGATAAGGTTGTGCATTTATCGCGGCAGTTGGGCCCTGCGCGGGATCAGATCGCGGCGGATGAGCTGGATGTTCTGTACTTCACCGACATCGGGATGGAGCCAGTGAGTTATTTCTTGAGCCTGTCCCGCTTGGCGCCCGTTCAGTGCGCTACCTGGGGACATCCGGTCACCAGCGGCAGTCCCAACATGGATTACTTTATCTCCAGCCGGCTGACCGAACCGGCGGGCGCGCAAGACAGCTATCGGGAGACCCTGGTGCAACTGGATGATTTCACCACCTGCGTCGCCGATCCCGCGCCTTCGGCAAACCTGAAGGGTAAGGGGAGCGGCCGCATTCTATGTCCGCAGTCTCTGTTCAAATTTCACCCGGACTTCGATGCCATGATCGGCGATATCCTGACCCGATGCCCCAATGCGGAGCTGCTCCTCCTTCAAGGGAGCCGACCGGCCTGGGGGGAGTTGTTGATGGCCCGGCTACGGCGCGTCATCCCGGCGGTCGTGGATCGTATTTCCTTCGCGCCCCGTACGGACCGGCAGGGATTTCTTGATCTTCTGGCGTCAGCGGATGCGGTGCTGGATACGCCGCACTTTTGCGGCGGCATGACGACCTATGAGACTCTCGCGGTCGGCACGCCCGTGATCACCTTGCCCGGAGACTTTATGCGCGGACGGCTGAGCCTGGGGCTGTATCGCCAGATGGGGATTACCGATTGGATCGCCGGGGATGCATCTCATTACGCTGATTTGGTGGAGGGACTGGTGAAGGAGGGCGCCCGGAACAACGATGCGCGCGACGCGATCCTCACCGGAAAGCCGAAGATCTTCGGCCGTTCTGAACCGGTCGACCAGCATATTCAGTTTTTTGAAAAGGCGATGTACGGGCCGGAGGCCTAAACCGCTTCTTCCGCAGCGTCCGCGCTCTCGTCGCGAATTTTATTGCCCAGCTCGATATAGCGGGCCACGTCGCAATGTTTCTCGATCAGATCGTTGTAGCTGGTCTGCACCCGTTCCGCCGTTTCGGCGAGGATCGAAGCGCCGTCTGCATTGGGGGTCTTATCCGTGCGTTCAATCCACTGATCGCCGATATAGAGGGCGTCCAAACCGGTTCGCATGTAACAGCTTATGGCGTCCGCCGGCGTTTCGACGATGGGCTCTTCCCGGTCATTGAAGGATGTGTTGAGCAGGATCGGGCAACCCGTCTCCGCGTCGAACGCATCCAATAGGTCATAATAAGGTTTGTTCTGTTTGGCGGAAACGGTCTGTACCCGGCAACTACCGTCGGCATGGATCACCGCCGGGGCGTCGTCCAGATGGCCTTCAACCACTGCGCCCGCGATGATCATAAACGGGCTTTGTTTCGGCGCGTTCATGAAAGTCGGCACCCGGCCTTCCATGCAGGAGGGCGCGAAGGGCCGGAACCCTTCCCGGTGTTTAATTTCCCGGTTGATCTTGTCCTTCATGTCCGCGGGCCGGGGATCGGCCAGGATGCTCCGGTTGCCGAGCGCGCGCGGGCCGTATTCCGACGCGCCGTTCAGCCGGCCCACGATCTTGCCGGCGGCGAGTTCTTTGGCGACCTCGGCGGGGGACGCCGTGCGGTTGGAGAGGTTCCAGCGGCTCACCGCGTCTTGCAGGCCGACGTCACCGTGATCAACGCCCAGATAGGCGGCTTCCATGTGCCAGCGTTTCTTGCCGCCCTTGGCGTAATAGCCGTAGAGCGCACAGCCCAAGGGGATGCCTTCGTCGGAGGCGGCGGGCTGGATGTAAAAGCCGCTGAAATGACCGCTGTCATAAATCTGACGGTTGATGATGCAGTTCAGCGCCGCCCCGCCGGCCAGGCACAGTTTGTCCGCACCGGTTTTCAGTTTCGCCAGCCACACCAGGTAGAGGATATCTTCCTCCAACGTTTCCTGAGCCTGGCGCGCCATGTTGACCCAGATCTCGGCGACCAGGTCCTCGCTGTCTTCGCCCGTGTATTTCGGGGCGTCCGACATGCCGAAAACTGTCTTGTCATGGTTGATGATGAAGTCGTCGAACCGGCCCGGGTCAACCGCCACATAGTCTTTGTGCTCGAACATATGGGCAAAGCCGGCCAGCGCCATGGTTTGACCCGCGCCGAAAATGTCGTAGCCCAGATGGGCCGAGATTTTGTCGTAGAAAAATGACGAATTGACGAAATGATCCCGGCGCTCAGCCAACACTTGGCCGTCTCTGTACGTGTCGCCCAGATAGCCGATCCGGTCGATGGGGATAAGAGTCTCTCCCTGGCCGACATAGAGCCCGGTGCCGCCTTCGGTCACCAGGATGGCCGCCTCGTCGAAGGGGGAAGCGAAATAGGTGCTGGCCGCATGGGCGTCCACGTGATTGACCCAGCGGACCTTTGACCGGTCCAGCTTGATGGTTTGCTCCGCCAGATAATTCCAGAAGTGATTGTCGTCGTAGCGGGGCACATGACGCCGCAGCGCGTTTTGGTAGCCGAACTGGGAATTGGCCTCGGGCCAGACCTCCATATGCCGGTCAATGCAGATCAAATCGACCTCGTCCAAGCTGTTGAGGCCCAAGGCCGAAAGGCAATAGTCGATGGACATCAGCGGATAGGTGAAGGAGTGCTTCCGCCGGTTTAGACGCGCCTCGGAGATTGCGTGCACGGTCAGCGCGCCGCCGTCATCGGAGACGATGGCCGCGCCCGTGTCGTGGGTGAGACATTTGAGGCCGAGAACAATCGTGATCGGGTGCTATCGTTACGCAATGGTGCTGGGCGG
>JAYQGD010000001.1:13190-21657 GCA_038140415.1 Rhodospirillaceae bacterium | reverse complement strand
CGACTTCCGATATTCCGCAAAATCACAATTGCAAACTGCAGCCGGTCCATACATTCAGGTCAGGAAGTGACCAATGACACACAATCAAGATTCGTCAGGTTTTGGAGGCAAGGGCGACCATTCTCCTTTGAACTGCTGAAGGACGATTATTGTGGAGGATGCAGCGCGAATTACCCACAATTGGTTGCTATTTGGTTGCTAATTAAAAACTAATTTCCGCTTCTTTACCTTAACCCATTGAAAAATATGGCGACCCCGGCAGGATTCGAACCTGCGACCCTCAGATTAGGAATCTGATGCTCTATCCTACTGAGCTACGGGGCCGTATTGCCGTGTGGAAAGGCTTGGACGCTTTATAGCGCCTATCTGCCGAGGGGGATACTGTAGTAAATGGTCGCCGTTTCCGTGCCGGGGTTGGTGTCGCCCAGGCTGGCGTTGGAATAGTGGGAAATGGCGAGGCCCAGACGCGAACGGTTGTCGAACCGGTAGGCGACTTCAAGCTGAGAGCGGAATTCCAGCGCATAGCCCAGGTCCAGCTTATCGTTGCCGCCCCAATAATAGTGGGGGGCAAAGCTGGGCGTGACCACGACCCGGTTGCCGAAATAGAGATCAACCAGCACACCGGCGCCGATGAAGCCTTGCTCGGTCGAGGTATAGGCCGCGGCGGCGAAGGGCTTGAAAACCCATAGTTCATAATCGGATCGGAGCTCCGCGCGGAACTCGGCGCCCTGTTCCTTCTGCCGGTTAAAGTCATAGGCGCCGACACCGAGCGACAGGAACCACGGGTCATCCTCGGCCACCGCCTTGTCCGGCGCAGCCATAAACGCGCCCGCGATCAGCCCGGCGGCGAGCGCCGTCCGGGTCAAAGAGCGGAAATATGTCATCAACCGTTGCATGGCGCGCATTCTAGGGACTACCGGTTCGGTTGCAAGGGATATTCGATCACCGGACCCGCCCTAGACCAACGGGCCGATTTCGTGTTTCAGCCGTTCCGCCGCCACCACCAGGGCGGAGCGTATGGACGGCTCCATCGCCGAATGGCCGGCGTCCGGCACCACCACATAGTTGGCTTCCGGCCAGGCCTGGTGCAGTTCGTCGGCGGTGCGGATCGGGCAGACCATGTCATAGCGGCCCTGGATGATCTCGCAGGGAATGTGCCGGATCCGGTCCACATTGGCGAAGAAGTGATCGTCTGGCAGGAACATGTGATTGACGAAATAGTGCGCCTCGATCCGGGACAGCGCCAGCGCGGCGCGGCCTGATTCCAGCCCGGAGACGCTGCGCGGGTTGGGCATCAGGGTCGAGCACGCCCCTTCATAGCGGGCCCAGGCCCGGGCCGCCGGCGCATGAACCGACGGGTTCGGATCGGTCAGGCGGCGGTGATAATGGGTCATCGGATCGGCCCGCTCGTCCTCGGGCAGGAAGTTCATGAAATCCCGGTGCGCCTCGGGGAACACGGTCCGCATCCCGTAGAGGAACCAGTCGAGCTCCAAATCCCGGCACAGGAACACGCCGCGCAAGACAAACCCCAGCACCCGGTCCGGATGGGCGATGCCGTAGGCCAGGGCCAAGGAACTACCCCAGGAGCCGCCGAACACCAGCCACTTGTCGATCTCCAGATGGGTGCGCAGCGCCTCCATATCCTCGATCAGGAATTGGGTGGTGTTGTCCTGAATATCGGCAAAGGGCCGCGACCGGCCGCTGCCCCGCTGATCAAACACCACAATCCGGTAATGAGCCGGATCGAAAAACCTTCGGTGGGACGGCGACGCCCCCGCGCCCGGTCCACCGTGCAGAAACACCGCCGGCACCCCGTTGGGATTGCCGGACACCTCCCAATACATGGAGTGGCGGCCATCCAGATCGAGCTGACCCGTTGCGTAGGGCTCGATTTCCGGGAACAATTGGTTTTGGGAAGTCGAAATATCCATGATTTAGGTCTATGCGGTCCCCATCTTCGTGTCAAAACCCTTTTGGGCGAACCCCGGCCCGGCGAGCGGGACGGGTCTTGGCGGGTCTTCTCTTGATATTGGGTCTGGCGGCGGCCAACTCAAGCCCGGCGAACGCCCAGAAGTTGGTGAAGGGGCCGGAGGTTCAGGTCCACGTCGTAGTAGACGGGGATACGGTCACGCTCAAGGAACCGGTCGACGGCGCGACGCAGATACGGCTGGTGGGTATCCAGGCGCCGAAACTTCCCCTGGGCCGGCCGGGCTTCAAGAAATGGCCTCTCGCCGACGAGTCAAAAGCATTGCTCGAGAAGCTCGCCAATGGCCGGAAGCTCTCCCTCTCCTTCGGCGAACAGCGCAAAGACCGCTATGGCCGCCTTCTCGCCCATCTGCACCGCGCCGACGGGCTCTGGATTCAGGGGGAGCTGCTGAAACAAGGCCTGGCGCGGGTTTATTCCTTCCCCGACAACCGCTCCTTGGTCGCCGAGATGCTGGCGGCGGAACAGGACGCACGGGCAAACAACCGGGGCATCTGGGCGCATCCGTATTACGCCATTGAACCCGCCACGAACTTGAGGATGGAGGCCAACCGCTTTCATTTGGTGGAGGGCGTCGTCCATGACGCGGCGACCGTGCGCGGCCGCACCTATCTTAATTTCGACAAAAACTGGCGCGAAGATTTCACCGTGTCGCTCTCGCCCCGCACCACCCGGCTGTTCAAAAAGGAAGGCATTGATCTGCTGTCCCTCAAAGGCAAATTGGTCCGGGTTCGGGGTTGGCTCAAATCCTTCAATGGCCCTATGATTGATGTCACCCATCCGGAACAAATCGAATATTTGAAACCATGATCCGTCTCGCCTCATCCAAATTTCTGCCCCTTCTTCTTTTAGCCGGTCTGGGCCTCGGCGCCTGCCAGACCGCGCCCGCCACCGGCGAGAAAGTACTGTCGTTCAATTCCCGGGAAGAGGAAAAGCGCATCGGCATGCGGGAGCATCCGAACATCCTCAGGGAGTTCAACGGCGAATATGACGACACCAGGGTGCAGTCCTACGTCAACAATCTGGGCCAGAAGCTGGCGCGGGTGTCGGAGCTGCCCAATATCGGCTGGAACTTCACCGTGTTGAATTCCAAGGACATGAACGCTTTTGCGCTTCCCGGCGGGTTCATCTATGTGACCCGCGGCCTGCTGTCCCTGGCCAGTAACGAGGCGGAGCTGGCGGGGGTTTTGTCCCACGAGATCGGCCACGTCACCGCGCTGCATTCCAGCCGGCGGCAAGCAGGGGGCACCCTGGCCGGACTGACCACCATCGCCGCCGGGCTGTTGTTGGGACAGGCGGGCTCCCAGGTGGCGAACACGGTCGGCGATGCAAGTGTGCAGCGCTATTCCCAGGGCCAGGAGTTCGAGGCGGATTCCTTGGGCGTCCGCTATCTATCCCGGGGCAACTACAACACCCGCACCATGGCGGACTTCCTGGCCAAGATGCGGGAGCACGCCAAGCTGGAGAACCGGCTTGCCGGCAGGCCGGCAAACAATGTCGACAGCCTCAGTATTTTTGCCTCCCACCCGCGCACGGTGGAACGGGTGGAGAAAGCGGTCAAGGAAGCCACCAACGCCCGGTCGGGACCGAATATCGGCGAGACCGAATATATCAACGCCATGAGTGGGCTGATCTATGGCGACGATCCGGCGTCGGGTGTAATCCAGGGCAACAGCTTCGTTCATCCGATTCTGCGCTTCCGGTTTGATGTGCCTCAGGGCTTTACCCTAATCAATCAGCCTCAGGCGGTGTTTGCCCAAGGACCTGCAAATTCGATCATCAAGTTCGATATGGAGTCCAAAAAGTACACGGGCGCGATGGACCGGTACTTGCCGTCGGTCATGCCCCGCAATGTGCGGCTGAACCAGTTGGAGCGCCTGACCGTCAACGGCATGGACGGCGCCACCGCGGCGACCCAACTCCGGACGGAAGCCGGTCTGATGGACATCCGTCTGGTTGCGTTGCGGGACGGTTCGGGACGTATCTACCGGTTTATGTTCCAGACGCCGCCGCGCATGACCAGCCGGCTTTCACTGGGCTTACGGCAAACCACCTTTAGCCTGCGCCAGATCACCAACGCCGAAGCCAACGACGTTAAGTACCAACGGATTGAGTTCCGTACCGTGCGCGCCGGCGAGACCGTGCAGACCTACGTCAATCAGATGGCGGTCAAAAAATTCCCGGAGGAAACCTTTCGGGTGATGAACGGGTTGAATCCGGGCCAGGGCCTTGTCGCCGGCCAAAAGGTGAAGATCGTCACCGAGGGTTAGCGCGCGTTTTTCCGCAAGACCATCATCAGAAATCCCTTGGCCAGGGTATAGAGGCCGGGATTGTTGCTCTCCCTCGGGCCGGCCACATTGAGATTGCGGATATTGTTCTCCGACATCCAGTCCAGCACCTGATCGGGATCGATATCATCGTCGAAATCCAGGTGAAGACACGGCAGGTCCGCCCGCTTGGCCAGTTCCAAAGTCAACTTTGTGCCGGTATCGGGCAGCCCGCTGGTCAGCACCAGCACCCCGTCGGCCAGGGACACATTCAGACCTGTGCGCTCCGCCGGGTGCGGTCCCTCGGTTTCCTCCAACGGATAAATCTCGTCTATTTCCCCGTCCTCGGCCCAACGGCCCGCCGGGCAATAGCCGCCGCAGGGCAGCTTCAACGCAAGCGCAACATCCAGAGCCGCCCGGTCGGCGCCGGTCTGCCCGCCGGAGATAATCTTGATCGGGATATTGTCGTTGGTCATGGCGGGAATATAGCAGAAACCGATAACGAATTCGTGTCGATTTTGCCGGATCGACACGGGTCCACGCCTAAGCTATGACCAACGGGAACCCTGCCTTAGCCCGTTAGACCAAGACGATGAACCGCCTTTTCTTCATACCCTTCTTCGCCGCCGCGCTTCTCCTGATGACGGAGGCGCGCGCCAACGGTCAAGCGGCCTTGGACGAGGTCATGAGGGCCGGGGCCGGGATCGACCGGCTCAACGCCCTGATCATCGCCCAAGACGGCAAGATTTTGGCCGAACGCGCTTTTCGCGGGCCCAGGCTAACCACGCCGGTGAATGTGAAATCCGTCTCTAAGTCCCTGCTGGCGGCGATTGCCGGCGTGGCTGTCGACAAAGGTCTCTTGCCGGGCTCGGAGATGAAAATCGCCCCCGTGTTTGCCGACTGGCTGCCCAAGGACGCCGAGCCAAAGAAGCGGCTGATCACTTTGGATCATTTACTTTCCATGCGGTCGGGCTTGGAAAGAACCTCGGGGCGCAACTATGGCCGCTGGGTCAAAAGCAAAAACTGGTCCCGCTTTGTGCTGAGCCGCCCGATGGCGGACGAGCCCGGCGGCATTATGCACTATTCCACCGGCAATTTTCATCTGGTCTCGGCGTTGCTGACTCGGATCACCAAGCGGGACACCCATAGTCTGGCGCAGGACTGGCTGGCCAAACCGTTGGGCATCACACTGCCGCCCTGGCAAAAAAGTCCGGAAGGAATTTATCTCGGCGGCAACAACATGCTGATCTCGCCCCGCGACATGCTGACCTTCGGCGAGATGTACAGCAACGGCGGGATGCACAAAGGCACGCGGGTCTTGTCCGAGGCCTGGATCAGACACTCCTGGACCGGCAGAGGCCAATCCCGCTTCTCCGGCGATTATTATGGGCTCGGCTGGTTCATCACCGAGATTTGGGGGGAGCGCGCCTACTACGCCCGCGGTTTCGGCGGACAGTTCATCTACATTCTGCCGGCGATGAAACTGACCATCGTCATGACCTCGAACCCGCGTATTCACACGCGGGTCGGCGGATATCGCCATAAGCTTTTGGCCCTAACGGAACTGATCGTCTCCAGCCTCAAATAGCCGGTAGAGCGTTTGGGGCTTTCCCTAGCTGCCCACAAGCACTAAGGTTTTCACTAAGCGAAAACAATAAATCGATAGGGCTCCGAAATGGCGACATCCAACATCGCCAACGTGAAAACCATCCGCTCCCTCGAACGCGGACTGCAGGTGATTGCCGTGTTGCAGGAGCTGGGACCGGCTACCCTCAAACAGATTTACGAAGAATCCGGTCTCCCGCGCCCAACCCTGCTGCGTATCCTCCGCACCCTGGAAGCCTCAGGCCTGGTGCGGCGCGGCATCGGCGACGGGCTTTACCGCAACAGTTTCCGCCTCGAACGCATGGTCGCCAAGCTGGACGCCGGCGACAAGGTGGCGGAGATCGCCGCCCCGGTGATCGACCGGCTGTGCCGCAAATTGAAATGGCCATTGGACCTGGCCGTCCTGGACAATGACAACCTCTGCATGGTGCTCAAGGAAACCAGCCGGCCGAGCAGTCCGTTCCTGCTCAACCGGGATCAGATCGGGCACCAGATCAACATACCGCTTTCCGCCGTCGGCCGGGTCTATCTGGCCCATTGCGGCGACGAGGAACGGGAAAACCTGATCGAGCAACTGATCGCCACCCGCAACCCGGTCAACCGCATCCTTAATGACCGGCCGGCTTTCGATGCGCTGTTGGACAAGGTCCGTGACCAAGGCTACGCGACGCGGGACCCGAACTTCGGCGGCGGGCTGCTGCCGCTCCGCTCGCAACAGGATGACGGGCTGGACGCCATCGCCATCGCGCTACCTTATGAGGGAAATGTGCTCGGCTCGGTCACACTGTTATGGCTGCGCAAGGCAACCAGTGTGCCCGACATGGTGGCGGACTCCCTGGATGATCTTCGGGCCGCGCAGACGGAAATCATCGACGCCTACCGCAAGCTGGACGCAGACTAGGTCTTAGTCCGCCAGAATCTCCCGGAGCGCCGCCAGAAACGCCTCCGTGTCCGCCGCCTGGCCCATGGACACGCGGATATGGTTGGGCACCCCGTCATAGCCCGGCGTGGTGATACGGATGCCCCGCTCCCGCATTTGGGCGACCACGTCCTTGCCGGACCGGCCCACATCGATAGAAATGAAATTGGTGGCGGAATCCATATAGGTCAGCCCCAGTTCCCGGCAGGCATCCTTGATGCGGGACATTTCCCGCTCGTTCTCTTGCAGGATCATCTGCGTGTAATCCGCATCCTCCAACGCCGCCAGCACCGCCGCCTCGGCGATGCCGTTCACGTTGAAGGTGCTGGAGACCAGCCGGAGCGCGTTAGCGATCTCCTCGGAACTGCAGATGGCATAGCCGAGCCGCAAGCCCGCCAGCGCATAGGCCTTGGAAAAGGTCCGGGTGACCACCCATGGTCCCTTGCGGTCTTTGAGGATTTGCAGCCCGTCGGCCCCGCCCGCATAGACCGCGAATTCATAGTACGCCTCATCCAGGAACAGCAGCACATTTTCCGGCACATTGTCCGAGAGCTTCCTGATTTGTTCTTCGGTCAGCATCAACCCGGTCGGGTTGTTGGGGGACAGCGCCAGCACCATCTTGGTGTTGTTGCCCACGGCCGCCAGCAGCCCGTCCACATCAATGGCGCCGTCCGGTAGGTTGGGCACGGCGGTCACATCCGCCGCCGTCGCCTGGAACACGCCGGAGAACCTTCGCCAGATCACCTCCGGCGCGACCAGATTTTCCCCCGGCCCGACGGAGATTTCGGCGATGCAGGTCAGCAACTGGGTGCTGCCGCTGCCATAGCAAATCCGTTCTTCGCCGACGCCCAGTTTTTCCGACAGCCGGGCGGTGAGTTCCGGACAGGTGCCGTCGGGATACCGATTAAGACCGGACGCCGCTTCGGCAATCGCCTGAACGACTTTATCGGAGGGCGGGAACGGGCATTCGTTCAGATCCATCCGGTGGATTTCCTTGCCCATCTCGTGGGGCAAAATCTTGGTCGGATTCCAGAACGGCTGTTGGCGGAAGTTCTCCCGCAAATAGGGAGAGATGCTCGACTCGTCGGTCATTGCATTTGTCTCATTGCATTTGTTTCAGGCGCGTCAAACCATAGTCCCTACCGGGACCATATTGAACGAACGATTGCAACACTTCAGTGACTACGCCGGCGCGGCCTTGGGCGCGAACATTTTCCAATGCCAGACGATGTAGGCCGCCGCCGCCGCCGCCGCCGGCCAATGCACCAGCGGATCAACGTACAGCACCAGCGCCGCCAGGGCGAGCCGGACCCCCATTTCCCACAGCGGCAGACTGCGGTGATCGAAGGAGATTACCGTGCTCGAGACCAGGTAGATGACCAATAGGGTCCTGGCGATGATGGAGACAAATCCGGCCACCTCAAACGGCGCGCCGGATTCCTCGACGATTAGCATCACCGGATAATAGGCGAAGATGAACGGTACGATGAATTTCACCAGACCCACCCGCATGGCGTAGACCGCCGTCTGCATGGGCGGTGCGCCGGAGATCGACGCTGCCGCATAGGCCGCCACCGCCACCGGCGGGGTGATGGAGGACGCCACGCCGTAATAAAAAACGAACAAATGCGCGACCAGGATCGACAGGCCTAAGTTCTGCATGGCCGGGCCCATGATCAGGATGATGGTCAG
>JAYQGD010000001.1:0-13090 GCA_038140415.1 Rhodospirillaceae bacterium | reverse complement strand
GGATCGACAGGCCTAAGTTCTGCATGGCCGGGCCCATGATCAGGATGATGGTCAGATAGGCCGGCAGGGTCGGCATGCCCATGGACAGCATCAGCGCCGCCAGAGCAGCAATCAGCAGGGTGACAAACAGACCGGCGCCGGACCCGCCGCTCACCACCTGAGCAAAATCGGTTGGCAAGCCGGTTGACCCCAAGACGGCGACGATGATCCCGACCACGGCAATGGCCATTAACAGGTTCCCGAAGGTCTGCCCGCCCCGCGCCAGGGCGGTGATGATGATCGCCGGGTTTTGACGCACCTCCGGGTTCAGAAAGCTGAGCGGGATTAGAATATACATGCCCATCAGACCGGCGCCCGCCGGAGAAAAGCCAAGGATCAGCGTGTAGATCACGACCGCGATAGGCGCGAGCACCAAGATTAGGTTGATATAATCCTGACGGTTGACGGCGAGATCGGGGTCCACTTCCTCCACCGCCTCGACGCCGAGCCGGCGGGATTCAAACACGACGGAGGTGAACAGGCTGGCGTAATAGGCCAGCGCCGGCACCAGGGCCGCGACGATGATGGTCAGATAGCCGATCCCGGTGAAATCCGCCATGACCAGGGCCGCCGCACCCATGATCGGCGGCATGATCTGTCCGGCGGAGGAGGCCGTCGCCTCCACCCCGCCGGCGAAGGCCGGATGAAACCCACGCTTCTTGATCATCGGGATGGTGATGACCCCGGTCGCCACCACGTTAGTCACCGCGCCGCCCGACATGGTGCCGAACAGGCCGGAGGCCAGGATCGCCGCGTGGGCCGGGCCGCCCCGGAACCGCTTGGTCGCATGAACGGCAATCTTGATCATGGAGAGCCCGCCGCCGGTTTTCTCCAGCATGCTGCCGAGCAGAATGAACGGGAACACCGTGAAAATCAGGATTTCCAGGATACCGCCCAGGACACCGTCGCCCTGGTTGAACCACAGGTCTTCGGCGGTGTTGATGAAAGACTGTAGATTGTTGGTGGTGCTCGCCGCCTCGAATATCCAGGGCCACCACTCCCCGGTATAGAGATAGATCAGGGCAACGACCCCGCAGACCGCCAGCGGTGTACCCCACACCCGCCAGCAGAGAATGACGAAGCAGACCGCGCCGGCGATGGCGATGATCGGATGCTCCAATTCAAAGTCGAACAAATCCCCGCTGACGATGATCCCCACATCCACATAGAACCGCCACAAGGTATAGGCGGTTACCGCAAACAGCACCGCATCAAACAGATAGCCGGCTTTGCCGAGACCGGGATACTTCTCTTGGATCAGCCGGCCGAACGGCTGCGTGAGCAGGACGATGATCACCGCCGCGCCCAGAATTACCGGGCGGATGATCTCCGGGTCGAAAGGGCCGATCTTCGGCATCCCGAACATGGTCGGGTGCGAGTTCAGGATGCCCGTCACCGCCATCACCAATCCGACGATGAACACGACGGCGTTCACCGGGTTAAAGCTTTGTTTGGCTGGTGTGTCGGCGTTCACGGGTTCCGGCCTTTGGTCTTCATGAAAATGCACACAGGGCCCGGCAGCATGGTCGCCACCGGGCCCTGCGTCAACTCATCCTCTTAGGAGGCCGGCGGCAACAGACGCTTCGGAATGTCGATGCCCACTTCCTTATAGTACTTGACCGCACCGGGGTGCAGCGGGGTCACCATGCCGGTGAAGGGCGTTTCCTTCTTGATCACCTTCAAGACAGCGGCCGTCTTGTGGATGTCATCAAGATTATCCCACACGGCTTTGGTCATCTTATAGATGGTGTCGTCATCGATCCCCTTGCGGACGGCAATCTGGTACACCACGCCGCCGGTACGGACCGTTTGATCGGCATTTTCCTGACCTTTGTAGCTGCCGGCGGGAATTTCACCTGGCACCCGGCCCGGCACTTTCAGCCATTTTTTGAAGGCAGCCGTGGTGACCGCGTCGCCGGCATCCAGAATCCGGAACGGCTTGCTCAGGCCCAGCTGCTGGATCAGGGCGGAGCCCGGCGCGGCTGGCCGCATAAAGACATCGAGCTTGCCGTCCATCATGGCCTGCAGACCGGAACCCCAGCGCAGCCGGATGGCCTTATAGTCCTTATTGGGCTCATAGCCGGTGATCACCCGGATCAGGGCTTCCTGGGTCGTGCCGGCGGCGCCGGACGGCGGACCGGTAAAGACCCGTTTCCCCTTGATATCCTTAAAGGTTTTAATGCCGGAACTGGCGAACGTGATGCCATGAAACACGACCGCGGAATAGCTGAGAATAGACCGGATATTGGCGGCCGCCTTCGGCGCTTCCTTGGACAGCTTCTTCTTGTACATGGCGATGCCCTTGGTCATGAAATGATAAATGGGCGGGGGCAAAGCCAGCCAGTCGATCTGCGCCCGGCCCAGTTTCATGGAAGACCGGGTCAGGGTCTGACTGTCGTTGATTTGCGTCGAAATGCCGAGCTTGTCCTGGAAAATTTTTCCCAGAACAACGGTCACCGCATGGTTTTCCGATCCGGGGTTCGCCGACTCGGCCTTGAAAATCTTGCTTTGCGCCATTGCCTCGGTCGCGCCCAGCCCGATCAAGGTCGTGGCCGCGACGGCAACGGCGAATTTGGAAATACTGTGAGGCATGATGCTCTTCCTAAAGATTTGTTTGTTACCTTAGACCATATCAGAAGCGGGATAGAGAGTGAACCACCGACTATTCCGTCTGGTGGAACTAGCCCACCCGCATGGATTTGACCCTGGCACCGCCGAACACTTCCCAGCCGACAATATCGTGTTCGTGATCGACCCGGACCTCGAACACCACCTCCCGGTCGCCATCCCGTTTCATTTCCCGGATGCGGCCCCAGGTGGCGAAATCGTTGGGCACCCATTCTTCCCGCCGCCATTCGTTCCAGGTGAGTTCGTCCACGGTGACCGAACCTGACCGGTTAAGCCCCGGTCCTTCCGGCGTGCAGAAGGAATCGATCACCAGCATATTGTCGGTTTCGGGCAGCCGGTGGGCGTCGCCCATAGCCCAGGAAATGACCCGATCCTCGGACTCGTCCGACCCGGAGACCCAAACCTCGGAAACCTCCATCTTGTCCGGGTCCACCTTGTATTCGACCGCGCGGGCAAAGCATTGGGCGGGCGGCGCCTGACGCCCGTGAAACGGCATCGCCCGGCCGACGCCGTTGTCATACATCACGAACTGGTTCTCGCCGGTGACCCTGGGGTTGTGACCATGATAGTGCCAGCGCAGGTCATGGGCCGGTGTCAGGAGCTTTTCTTTCAACGGCCCTTCCCAGCCGGCGTGATCGCCCAGAATCCACTTAATCTTCTTTGTCTTCCGGTCGATCTTGATAATCGCATCCTGATGACGGAGCGACACCAGCACGCTGTCATCGTGGGGGTCATAGGTCACCCCGTTGCCGTGAGTCCAATCCAGATGATTGGGAAAACCCCGCGTGTGCCAATAGGGTTCCAGCAGGTGATACCCGATCCGCATGGGGTCAAGGTAATCGAAAGCATTCCAGTTCCAGACGATCTCGCCGTCGGGCGAGAACTCGACGATATTATCGCCGACCACTTTTTGCGTCGCGCGCGGCGCGTCCGGGTCCTCCTCGCTGGTGTAGTAGTTTTCGATTTCCCGGGCGTTGGCGGTGAGCGCCAAATAGTTGCCATTGGGCATTTCGTGGGGCTGATGATGCAGGCTGTCCGCCTCGATGCCGATGGAGTTTTCCACTTCGCCCCAGGCCGCCTGGTCGCATGGAACTGGTTGACCACGTTGCCGCACATATCCATCTCGATGGAGCGGAAATTGACGTGATGGAAAAACAGATTGCCGTTCTGTAATTGATGCACCCCGGCGACCCGGCTGTCGGCGATATAGTACCAGACGATCTCCGCCTCCTCGTCGATGGCGGCGATGAGGCTCCAGCAGGTCATGTACATGAATTGCTTGTCGCTCATCCAAATGGCCCGGTTGACCGCCCGGCGGCGGATGGAAAGCAGCGTAAAGCCCGGCTCCATCTCGTCGGGCCTGGCCGTACCAACCGTAAAGCGCGGGATGATCGCGCCGTCATCAGGCAGGGCCGGTGTGCGATAGGTGAGCGCCACCGGGACCGGCGTTTCGCCGTCGCCCTCGACAGAGACCGTAATCTTATGATCCACCGCCGCGCGCATGCCGATGATCGGCAGGCCCGCCTCCGGGTCCTTGTCCGGCCCGTACGTGACCGAACGCTGCTTGCGGCCGTCATCCACCTGGATCGTCGCGGTGACCGGCCCGTCCGCCTTGAAATACACCATGGCGACCAGGGGCACCCGTTCATTGGGGGTTTTTTCGACCCGGGGCGGTTCGATGAAGGCAACCATGATTTTCTCTCCCTGAAAACTCGGTTCGGGCAGTTTGAAAGACGCCGCCCGCCATGACAATATCGGATCAACGAAAGCTCATAGAGCAAACTAGAAATCGGGGAGGCCGCCAATCATGCTGGAGCTTTATCATCACGGCTCGTCCGCCTGCGCCGCCAAGGTGCGCATGGTCCTGGCGGAGAAGGAGCTGGACTGGACCAGCCACTATATCGACATTCTGAACGGTGAGCAGTTCACCGACGCCTATCGCAAGATCAATCCGAAATGCATCGTGCCGACCCTTGTCGACGACGGGCTGGTCATCCCGGAATCCACGGTGATCTGCGAATACCTCGACACCAAGTTCCCGGAGATCAAACTGATCCCTAAAGATCCGGTAGACGCGATGAAAGTCCGGCTCTGGAGCAAAGCCGTGGATGAGGAACTTCACCCCGCCACCCGCGTGGTCACCTATGCCGCGTCCCACCGGTTTCAGATACTGGCGCTGTCCGAAGAAGAGCGGGAGGCGTTCATCAACAACCCGATCGAACCCGCGCGCCGGGAAGCCAAGCGCCGGGCCATCTATGACGGGTTTGAGTACGAAGAGGCGAAGGGCGCGCTGATGATGTTCGTCCGGGCGTTCGAAAGAATGGAAGCCGCGCTGGCGGAAAGTGAATGGCTGGTGGGGGATACTTATACTTTCGCCGATGCGGCACTGAGCATTTACGTGAACCGGATCGATTGCCTGTCCATGGCGGGCATCTGGGAGGGCAAAATGCCCCACCTGGAAGCCTGGTGGGAAAAGATCAAGGCGCGGCCGAGTTTCCATCCGGCCATTTTTGAGTGGCTGTCGGAAGAGCTGCGGACCGCCATGAAAACCAACGGCGCACGGTCCTGGCCTCAGGCCGAGGCGATCATCGATGCAGAGCGCGCGAAAGCTCAGGCCGCGAATTAGGAGAGAGCACTATGGCCATCATCCCGTCCTATCCCACTGTATATTTCGGCTACGGCGCGTTGACCGAGCTCCCGAACGAATTGGCCGCGAGAGGTGTCGACCGGCCGCTGATCATCACCGATGCGGGCCTAGTCGAGCACGGCGTCTACAAAGTCGTCCGGGATTCTCTGCCGGCCGACATGGCCGTCGCTTTGTACGGCGAAATTCCGGAGAACCCGACCATCGCCGGTGTCGACGCGGCCTTGGCTGTCTATAAGGCCGAGAAGTGCAACGGCATCATCGCGCTCGGCGGCGGATCCGTGCTCGACAGCGGCAAGGCGCTCCGCGTTGTCGCCGTTCAGGGCGGCGAAGTGATGGATTACTTGAAGGACCCCTCGATCATCACCAAGAATGTCGCGCCCTACATCACCATCCCGACCACGGCGGGCACCGGCGCGGAGATCACCTTCGGCGGCGGCATCCATCCGGAGACCAATGCGCCCGCCATGGGCATCCGCAGCCCCAACGTCAAACCGGACGCCGCCATCGTCGATCCGACGGTGACCCTGACCCTGCCGCCGCGTCTGACCGCGGCGACGGGGATGGATGCGCTGACCCATTGCGTGGAGGGCTATCTCTCCAACGCCGCCAACCCACCGGCCGAAGCCATCGCGCTGGACGGCATCCGCCGGGTGGTGGATTTTGTGGAACGGGCCACGGCGGACGGTAGTGATCGCGTCGCACGCTCCGAAATGGCCATGGCGGCGTTGCAAGGCGGTATGGCGATCTATATGGGCCTGGGACCCATCCACGCGCTTTCCATGGCGTTCGGCGACAGCCCCTTACATCACGGCACCCTGGTGACTGTCGCCATGCCGGCGGTCATGCGCTTTTACAACGGCCGGGACGAAGTGCGCCTCGCCCAGGTGGCGGAGGCCATGCGCCTCACCCCTGATGCGGACGCCGGCAACCGGATTGCGGACGCGACCGCCGAACTCAACGAGAAACTCGGGCTGCCCGACACGGTCCGCAAGATGGGCTATGACAAGAACGATCTGGAACGGATGATTGACGACGCCTACGGCAGCTATTTCAATCACGCCGCCCCGGTCGCCCCCAGCCGCGACGACTATGTCGGCATCGTCACCGAGGTCCTGGGATAGGACGCGAGCCATGGCCGACATTTCCATCGCACTCGACAATCTGCGGCCCAACGACGTGATCCCGTCCGAGGCCGAGCACGAGGGAAGTGCAGCTACCCGGCTGGTCCTGACCCCGGATGCGGAGACGCCGGATAATCCGACCTTCGCCCGGATCAAGGATTTGGAGTTTCACAACGGCACCATCGAGATCGAGGTGGCGGGCCGGCCCCTGCCCGATGCCTTCCCGGAAGCGCGGGGCTTCATCGGCGTGGCTTTTCGCATTGCCGAGGACTTGTCGGCGTTTGAATGCATGTATCTGCGCCCCACCAACGGTCGTGCGGAGGTGCAGCTTCGCCGCAATCGTGCGACCCAGTATTTCTCCTACCCCGATTGGAAGTTCGACCGGCTGCGCACCGAAGTCCCCGGCCATTACGAGGCCTATGTGGACCTGATCACCGGCGCCTGGACCAAAATGCGGATCGAGGTCGACGGCGAGCGGGCCAAGCTGTTCGTGCATGATCTCGAGCAGCCGACCATCATCGTGAATGATCTTAAACACGGGCCCGATCACCGGGGCGGGATCGGGCTTTACATCGACAACGGCACCGAAGGCTTTTTCCGCAACCTTCGGGTGACCCCGGCTTAAAGGAGACGCGTCATGGCCGACAGTAATCAGACCTATGACTACATCATCGTCGGCGCGGGCTCGGCGGGCTGCGTGCTGGCCAACCGCCTGTCAGCCGACCCGAAAAATTCGGTGTTGGTGCTGGAAGCCGGCGGGCCGGACAACAACTGGCTGATCCACATTCCCTCCGGCGTCGCCAAGATTTGGCGGGACCCGCGCTTCAACTGGTCCTACATGTCGGAGCCCGAGCCCCACATGGACAACCGCCAGCTCTTTCACCCGCGCGGCAAAGTGCTGGGCGGCTCGTCGTCGATCAACATGACTGCCTATGTGCGCTGCAACTCGGGCGACTTCGACCGTTGGGGCCAGATGGGGCTCACCGACTGGAACTACGACAAGGTCCTGCCCTATTTCAAGAAGTCGGAAAATTACCTCTCCGAGAAAAACGAGTTCCACGGCGACAGCGGGCCGTTGAAGACGGCCATCGCGCCGGTCCATGACGACACGTTCGACTGTCTGGTCGCCGGCTGCGAGGCCGAGGGCTACAAATACAATGGCGACTTCAACGGCGCGGAGCAGGAAGGCGTCGCCAAGATGCAGTTCACCACGGCAGAGGGCCGCCGCCAAAGCGCCGCCGTGGCGTTCCTTCATCCGGCGCTCTCCCGGCCCAACCTGACCGCCATCACCCATGCCCATGTCCTGAAGGTGAACTTCGACGGCACCAAAGCCACCGGCGTGGACTATGTGAAGGACGGCCGCACGGTGACCGTGAACGCGGGTAAGGAAGTCATCCTGTCCGGCGGCACATACAATTCCGCACAGACACTGATGCTGTCCGGCGTCGGCCCGGCGGAACAATTGCGGGAACTCGGCATCGACGTGGTCGCCGACCGCGCCAATGTGGGAAGCAACCTGCAGGATCACCCGAGCGCCTCTGTCGAATACAAGCGCAAGAGCCGGTCCTGGTTCCAGGACAACCTCCGCTATGACAAGCTGGTGTTCAACATGCTGCGGGCGCATCTCTTTAAGTCCGGCCCGCAAAGCTGGCCCATCGGCTACGGCACCGGTTTCGTCAAAAGCCGCCAGGAATTGGAACTACCGGATATCCAGTTTTTCTTCCGGCTGTTCTCCATGCACTCAAGAGAATGGTTCCCGCTAATTCGCAAGCCGGGCCCGGCGGCCGTCGGGTTGATGTCCTGCCATCTGCGCCCGGAGAGCCGGGGCTCTGTCAGCCTGCGCTCCGCCGATCCGTTTGATCCGCCGAAGATCATCAACAACTTCTTCTCGACGGAGGTGGACCGGGCGACGATCCGCTACGGGTTCAAGTTTACTCGCCGGGTTCTCCAGCATGCGTCTTATGATGACCACCTGGATGGGGAGCTCATGCCCGGCGAGGACGTGCAGACCGATGACGAGATCGACGCCTTCATCCGCCAAACCTCGATCACCGTGTTCCATCCGATCGGCACCTGCCGCATGGGCATCGACGACAATTCCGTGGTCGATCCGCAATTGCGGGTGCGCGGCTGCCAGAACCTGCGGGTGATTGATGCGTCGGTCATGCCCGACCTGATCGGCGGCAACATCAATGCGCCGGTGATCATGATCGCGGAAAAAGGCGCGGATTATATCTTGGGGGCGTAGTTCAGGTTCGGCGCGAGCCAGCGTTCGGCCTGCGCCAGATCGACGCCCTTGCGGCCCGCATAGTCTTTCACCTGATCCTTGCCCAGCCGACCAATGCCGAAATAGGCGGCGAACGGATGGGCGAAGTAGAAGCCGCTGACAGAGGCCGCCGGCGTCATGGCGAAGCTTTCGGTAAGCGTCACGCCGGCGTTCCACGGCGCATCCAACAGCTCGAACAATTTGGTCTTCTCGCTGTGGTCGGGACAGGCCGGATAGCCGGGCGCCGGGCGGATGCCCTGATACTGTTCCTTGATGATTTCCTGATTGTCCAATTGTTCGTCCGCGACGTAGCCCCAGAATTCGCGGCGCACCCGTTCATGCATCTGCTCGGCCAAGGCTTCGGCCAGCCGGTCGGCCAGCGCCTTCAACATGATCTCCCGGTAGTCGTCGCCAGCATTCTTATAGGCCTTGGCCCGTTCCTCCACACCGTGGCCCGTGGTCACCGTAAACGCGCCGATATAGTCGGCGATGCCGGTGTCCTTGGGCGCCACGAAATCGGCGAGGCACAGATTGGCGCGCTGTTCGCTTTTCATCATCTGCTGGCGAAGGAAATTAAAGGTCATGCGGACCGTGTCCCGGTTTTCGTCCGTATAGACCTCGATATCGTCGCCCACGGAATTGGCCGGGAAGAAGCCGATCACCGCGCGGGCCTCCAGCCAGTTTTCCTTGACGATCTGCGCCAGCATCTCGCGGGCGTCATCAAACAGTTCGCGGGCCGCCTGGCCGACTTTTTCATCCTCCAGGATCGCCGGATAATTGCCGGCCAGCTCCCAGCTGCGGAAGAACGGGGTCCAGTCGATGCGCGCCGGCAAGTCGGCGAGGTCGTAGTCGCGAAACGCCTCAACGCCTAAGGATGCCGGCGCGTCGGGCCGGATTTGGTTCCAGTCGGGTTTCAGACAACGAGCCCGCGCCTCGGCAATTGTGTGCAGGCGCTTGTCGTCCTCCCGGCCTTCCCGTTCAATGCGGATGGTCTAGTAGTCTGCCGCCACATCCGCCGCGTATTTGTCCCGGCGCTCCTCGCTGATCAATTGCCCGACAACATCCACTGCGCGCGAAGCATCCGGCACATAGACCGTCGGACCCGCCTGATAGGCCGGCGCGATGCGGACGGCGGTGTGCACCTTGGACGTGGTCGCCCCGCCGATCAACAGCGGCAGGCTCATCCCGGTGCGGGTCATTTCGTCGGCCACATGGGTCATTTCCTGGAGCGACGGGGTGATCAGACCGGACAGGCCGATCATGTCCACGTCTTCCATTTTGGCGGACTCGATAATCACCTCAGCGGTCACCATGACCCCCAGGTCGATCACCTCGTAGTTGTTGCACTGCAGGATCACGCCGACAATGTTTTTGCCGATATCGTGGACGTCGCCCTTCACGGTGGCCAGCAGCACCTTGCCGGCATTACCCGTCGCAGACTCGTCTTTCTCCGCCTCGATAAAGGGCGTCAGATGCGCCACCGCCTGTTTCATCACCCGCGCGCTTTTCACCACCTGCGGCAGGAACATCTGGCCGGAACCGAACAGCTCGCCGACGATATTCATGCCGTCCATCAGCGGACCCTCGATCACTTCAATGGGCCGATCGGCGGCCTGGCGCGCCTCCTCTGTATCCTCGACCACGAAGTAGCTCACCCCGTGCACCAGGGCATGGGCCAGCCGTTCCGCGACGGAGCCTTTCCGCCAGGACAAATCAGGTCCGGTGTCGTTTGCCGTGCCGGTCATGCCGGCGGCGATCTCTAGAAGCCGTTCCGTCGCGTCGTCGCGCCGGTTGAAAATAACATCTTCAATGCGGTCGCGGACGTCATCTTCCAGATCCCCATAGACAGTGAGCTGGCCTGCGTTGACGATCCCCATGTCGAGGCCCGCCTCAATCGCGTGATACAGAAACACTGAATGCATGGCTTCACGCATCGGGTTGTTCCCCCGGAAGGAGAACGACACGTTGCTCCTTCCGCCGCTGGTCAGCGCGCCCGGACAGGATTTCTTGATCTCGGCCACCGCGCCGATGAAGTCCCTGGCGAAATTGTTGTGCTCGGCGATGCCGGTGGCGACCGGGAAGATGTTGGCGTCAAAGATAATGTCTTCCGGCGGAAAGCCGACTTGCTCGGTGAGTAATTTGTAGGAGCGCCGGCAAATCCCCACCATGCGGTCGTATGAATCCGCCTGGCCGGTCTCGTCGAAAGCCATCACGATCACCGCCGCGCCGAACTTCAGCGCCCGGCCGGCATTGTGCACAAACGCCGCCTCGCCCTCCTTCAGGCTGATCGAATTGATCACGCCTTTGCCCTGAATGCATTTCAGCCCGGCTTCGATCACGTTCCAGTCGGAGGAGTCGATCATCACCGGCACCCGGGCGATATCGGGCTCGGACGCGGCCAATTTTAAGAACCGGTCCATGGCCTCGACGCCGTCCAGCAGCGCCTCATCCATGTTTACGTCAATAATTTGCGCGCCGTTCTCGATCTGTTGACGGGCCACCTGGACGGCTTCCTCGTATGCGCCCTCGACCACCAGCTGTTTGAATTTGGCGGAGCCGGCAACGTTGGTCCGCTCGCCCACATTGACGAAGCCGGTCACCTCGTTGAACACGAACCCTTCCAGTCCGCTGAGCCGGGTGCGGGGCTGGGCCTCCGGCAGTTTCCGGGGTGGTAGGTCTTTGACCGCGTCGGCCACCGCCGCCACATGGTCGGGCGTGGTGCCGCAACAACCGCCGACGATGTTCACCAGACCGTTCTGAGCAAACTCCCGGATGCGGCCGGCCATCTCTTCCGGGCCTTCGGTGTAGAGGCCGAACTCATCGGGCAGGCCCGCGTTGGGATGGACGCTGACGTAGGTCTCGCAGGCGCGGGAGAATTCCTGTAGGTGGGGCCGGAGTTGTTTCGCGCCCAGCGCACAGTTGAGCCCGGCGATCAACGGCTTGGCGTGGCGGAGCGAGGTCCAGAACGCACTCGGCGTCTGGCCGGAAAGCGTGCGCCCCGAGGCGTCCGTAATCGTGCCGGAGATCATGATCGGCGCCTCAAATCCGAACTCGTCGAACAGCTCATGGATGCCGAACAGCGCCGCCTTGGCGTTCAACGTGTCAAACACGGTTTCCACCATGAGGAGGTCCGCCCCGCCATCGAGCAGCCCTTCCGCCGCCTCCTTGTAGACGTCCACCAGTTCGTCAAATGACACCGACCGGTGGCCCGGATCATTCACGTCGCCGGAGATCGACGCGGTCCGGTTGGTCGGGCCCATGACGCCGGCGACAAACACTTTCCGGTCCGGGTCAATTTCCCTGGCAGAGTTGGCGGAGGCCCGGGCGATGCGGGCGCCGGCCCGGTTGATCTCGTAGACCTCGTGCTGCATATCGTAGTCGGCCTGGGAAATCCGGTTGGCGTTAAACGTGTTGGTAGAGACGAAGTCCGCCCCGGCCGCCAGATAGGCGTCATGGATGCGCCGGATCTCGTCGGGCTTGGTCAGATTAAGAACATCGTGATTGCCGTGGGTCGCCCGCGCCCGCACCATCGCCGCGCCGCCCAGATAAGCGTCCTCATTGAGTTCGAGCCCTTGGATACGGGTGCCGATGCCCCCATCCAGAATGAGAATCCGCTGGTCCATGGCTGCGCGAAGCTGTTCGTGGGCATCCTCCATGGCGCCGCCGCGCCGCCGCCGGGGTGAGGCGGCCGGGCCGGGCCGGGAAATGTTGTCGATATCGTTCATGGCGCAATCCTAGACTGATCGGCCTGAAATATCCGACGAATTTACGCATAATAATGCGATAAATGCGCAATATTATTTGAATAATATTTATTTATTCGCATATTATTGCGTCTATGGACCTGGATACGATAGACCGTAAGATCGTTGCGTCGCTGCAAAACGACGCCCGGATTTCCAATGCCGCCCTAGCGGATCACGTCGGCCTGTCGCCGTCGGCCTGTCTACGCCGCGTCCGAGCGCTCGAACGATCCGGGGGGATCACCGGGTACCGGGCCCTGGCCGATCCAAACGCGCTCGGCATCGGTCTCACGGTGATTGTTCATATCGGGTTGCAGCATCACGACGACGAGGCCCTTGCGGGCTTCGAAGATGCGGTGAAAGAGAGCCCCAATATTCTCGGCTGTGACATGATCTCGGGCCGGGACGATTACATGCTGCGGGTCGGCGCGGCGGACATTTCCGACTATGAACGGGTCCACCGGGAACAGCTCTCCAAGCTGCCGGGGGTGACGCGGATCGAGTCGTATTTTGTGCTGCGGACGGTGGCCAGCTAAGACGTCTGGCTGTAGGCCGCCGCGTCCGCCAGCACCTCATCCGGCAGATCACCAAAGCACGAAAAGTTCATCGTATAGAGCCGCTGGGAAAGACCCTTGGCGGCGATCAA